>NZ_JBFAIV010000011.1:0-221379 GCF_040654875.1 Streptomyces sp. NPDC050610
TGGCTGCCAGCACAGCCCGCTGACTTTCCAACCCGCTCACGCCAGACCAACGAACCACCGAGCGGAAAGCCACGAGTTAAAGATCTGCACGCCCTGGTCCTGGGAGACCGCCCGGTCGGACCGGACGGTTTCGTTTCCGAATCCGTGCGAGGGGAACCGCTCAAGCCCTTCACCGGAACCGGAGAGAGCGGTGACATCGACCCGATACCGGAATAGCGCCGGGACAGGGAGAGGACAGAGCTGCGGGGAGTCAAGATCTGAGCGGCGGCTTCCCGGTCTGCTCCGGGTGGGTGAAAAGGCGGCCGTCCGACCAGATGTACCGGGCGCGGCCCCATGCGGCGGCCGACGCGACGTCCGGGAAGAAGCCGCTTCCGCTGTAGTTGGCGCTGGTGTTGCACAGGACGGGGATGCCGGTCAGTTCCTCGTAGGCGTTGAGAACGCGTGCGATGGCGCTGCCGGACGTGGTGCCGACCGTCTGCAGCCGCGCGGTGCCGTCGAGGTGGATGACCGCCGGTATACGGCTCGCCCACTGCGGACGTACCCGGTGGTCGAAGAGCATGAACGGGTCGTCGCAGCCGGGGTCGAACACCTCACGCGCCCGGTGCGCGAGGCAGACCGGCGCGACGGGGCGGTACGCGGCCCGGTCCTTCACCGTGTTGAGCAGGTCTTTGGTCCCCTCGTCGGTGGCGGGGGCGATGATGCTGCGGTTTCCCAGCGCCCGCGGCCCGAGCTCCGCCCTGCCGGAGAGGACGACGACGGGTGACCCGTCCGTGTACAGCAGCGCGGCCAGTTGGCGTTCGTCGCAAGCCCGTACCCGCCACCCCTCCCGCAAGATTCCGTCCTGGGCGAGGCGCGGACCGCTGTGGACGTTCCAGTCGAGGCCGACGGAGCGGTAATCGGTGCTGTGCACCATTTCGCAGCAGGCGGTGCCGAGGGCGGCGCCGGAGTCGTTGGGAAACGGCGGTACCCAGATCTCCTTGAAGAGCCCGGCGGACCGGATCGCCGAGTTCCATTTGATGTTGAGAGCACAGCCGCCGGCCATCACCAGCCGCGGATACCGGCCCTTGTACCTGCCTCGCACCACGGTGGTGAGGGCGGATACGAGAGCGCGGCCGAGATATTCCTGGAAGGTCGCGATGAGGTCGGCGTCCGACATGCCCGGGAAGAGGTGCCCGCGCTTGGCGGCCAGCTCTCGGCCCAGGTCGCGTCTGTTGTCCGTGGCCGCTTCGGACATTCCGCCGAGGAGGGCGTCGAAAGCCGGGAACACGTCCTGCTCGACCTTGCCCAGTGCCGTGTAGGCCATCGCCTTGCCGGGGATGGAGCGGTATGTCTGATCGGCGTCGGCGTCGTCCCGCGAGGCATCCGCGCGAAACGGCCCGAAGTGCGAGGAGAAGAGCGCGAACAGCCTTCCGCGGAACGGCAAAAGGCGGGCCACGGGCCTGACGGACCGCTGTCGCGGCGCGATCTCGTACAGCCTGGCCGTTATGCCGCCGTCCCACACCAGGGCGAGGGCGTCGTGGCCCCGCACGGCGAAGGGGCTGGAGCAGTAGGCGCCGAGCAGGTGGTTCGCCACGTGATGGTAGCTGGCGTATCCGGGAGCCCTCTTGCTGAAGTCGTGTGCCGTGAAGGTGTAGCGGTGCAAGGGGTCGCTCGCGAGAGAGCCGTCCGCATAGGGCGCTACGGGCAGGACGATCGGTTCTCCGTCCTTGGACGTGGATACGGTCCAGGGCTGCTCCTTCGACGTCCTCCAGCCGTCCACGACGAAGCGGTCGATGTCCTCGGGCTCCATCCCCTCGGACCTGAGGATTTCCGAAACCCGACGGAGGTCCCCCAGTGGGCTGTAGCGGGGAGCGTTGCCGATCTTCTCTGCCTCGATACTGAATACCAGGCGGTTTCCGTCGATTACCGCGATACCGCCGTCATGCGAAACCTTGACACCGCAGATCAGCATCGTCATTCCCTTTCTCATGGCATGCGATGCGCCTGACGCGGACTGGGAGCGTCCGCGATGAGGGCCTGTCGGTGATGCCGGGCGGGAGAGCGGCCCGGTCTTCGCCGGCCGGCTCGTTCGTACTCACTCCCGCCGCCCTCCCCCGATGCCGGTGCCCGGCGTCCGGATGCCGGTGTTCAGCGCGCCGTTCGGCCGTTCCGCGTCCTCCCGTGCGGCGTGCTCGGCCATCGCCGCCAGTCCGTCCTCCAGCCGGGTACGAGGCCGGAAGGCGAACTCGCGGGCGGCGACGGTGATGTCGGCGCCGGTGTGCCGGGCGTCGCCGGGCGGGGCGGGCCGGCGGTCGAGGGCGACCGGTCCGGCGATCCGCTCGACGGCGGCGATCGCCTGCCGCATGGACACCGGCCTGCCGCCGCCGAGGTTGGCGATCCCGGTGAAGCGGGAACAGGCGGCGTCCCGCATGGCCGCGACGACATCCCGTACATAGGTGAAGTCGCGGGTCTGCCCGCCGTCGCCGTAGAGGGGGAAGCGGGGGCCGCCGGACGCGGCGGCGAACAGGCGGGCGAAGGCCATGTCGGGGCGCTGGCGCGGGCCGTAGACGCTGAACAGCCGCAGGGACGCCGTGGGCAGGCCGTATGTCGTGCGGTACAGCTCGCACAGCTGCTCGGCGGCGAGTTTGGTCACTCCGTACGGTGACACCGGACGCGGGCAGGCGGTCTCCGGGGTCGGGAAGCTGTGGGCGTCGCCGTAGACCGACGAGCTGGAGGCGTGGACGAACTTGCGGAGCGGATGGTCGCGCACGGCCTCCAGCAGGCGCTGGGTGGCCAGTACGTTGCGGCTGGTGTAGAGCGCGAACTCCCGCCCCCAGGACGGCCGTACGCCGGGCTGCCCGGCCAGGTGGTAGACGACTTCCACGCCGTCGAGCAGGGCGTCGAGCGGCGGGTCCAGCACATCGACGGGGTGGAAGGAGAAGGCCGGGCAGCGGAGCGCCTCGGCCAGGTTGCGGCGTTTGCGCAGCGGGTCGTAGAACTCGGTGAGCGCGTCGATGCCGATGACGGTGTCTCCGGCGGCGAGCAGTTGGGCGCACAGGTGCGAGCCGATGAAGCCTGCCGCGCCGGTCACGACGGCCCGCATCAGCCGCCCCCGCGCACGGGTGCGCTGTCCGGCCGGGGCAGGACGCGGTCCACGCGGGCCCGCCAGGTGTAGTCCCTGCGCAGTCGCCGTTCGGCCTCCCGCCCCAGGGCCGCTCGCGCCTCGGGGTCGTCGGCCAGCCGCTTGACGGCCGCCGTCCAGGCCGCGACGTCGTCGGGCGGGCAGAGCACGCAGTTGGCGCCGTCCGTCAGGACCTCCCTGAGCACCGGCAGGTCGGAGGCGACGATCGCCTTGCCGTACGACATGTACTCGAACAGTTTCATCGGCGAGACCCAGCGGCTGATGTCCCCTGCGCCGCCGGCGCAGGCGACGCGCCGCTGGTACGGGGCGAGTACGACGTCGAACGCGCGGTAGTAGGGGTGCAGCCGGGACGGCGGGTGGTGGCCGTGGAAGTGCGCGTTGGACGGGTGGGGCCGGCTCCGCCAGTGGGCCAGGTCCTCGTCCGTGCCGCCGACGAGGTGGAAGTCGGCGTCGGGCAGGGAGGCGGCCAGCGCGAGGATGACGTCGATGCCCCGGCCCGGATAGAGGTGTCCGACGTACCCCACCTTCAGGGTGTGCGGCCGGCCCGGCAGCGTCGCCGTCGGCCCGGCGGCCGGCGGGAGATCGGCGCAGTCGGAGGCGGTCACCAGCTCGGGCCCTCGGGGCCGGCGCAGCCGGGGGACGGTGCGGCGGTAGTCCTCGGCGAGCGCCTCGGTGACGGTGACCACGCGGCGCAGGCCCCGCTGTCGCAGCAGCAGTCGTTCCACGATGCGCTGGTCCCTGCCGGGCCGGAGCAGGTGGGTTTCGTAGACGAGCGGCGCGAGGCCGGTCGAGGCGAGCAGCGCGTACAGGTCCCTGCCGTAGAGGAGGTCGACGGCGCCGGAGCGGTGTACGGCCCGGCGGACCCGCCAGGCCCGGAGCCAGCGGCCGAGCACCGGTATCCGGGGAGTGCCGAAGGTGTGCACCGGGAAGCGGTTGCGGGTTCCGTAGTACGCGTGGACGTCGTCGGCCGGGATGGTTCCTGTCGCCGCGAAGAGGGTGACGTGATGGCCCGCGTCCGCGAAGGCGTCGCACATGCGCATCACATGGACTCCGTTGGCGAAGACCGAGGGGATTTCGCAGGCGTGCAGATAGGCGATCCGCATGGGGTCTCACCTCGGCCGTTCGTACTCGGGGAAGTCCTGGGTCGCCCGCTCGGTCTCCTCGTGCTCCATGACGGACCTTCTCTCCCGCACCGGCAGTCCGTCCCCATGGCTACCCACGCGGCCATTCCCACAGCGTCCGCCCGGCCGTGCCCGACGGCATCCGGACAGCGCGGACCGGTGGGTTGCCGGTGCCGTGCGGCGGCGCCGCCGGGCCTGTGCGGGGAAAAGGGCCGTTCCGTCCGCGCCTGCCGGCGACCGAGTGGCGGATGCCGCTCCTGTGGCGCCCGCGACTCCCCGCGCGCGCACTGCCCCGGCCGCGCCGCCCCGAGGGAAACCGTCTCAATTCCGGTGGCCTGGAAGGCCGTTCTTCTACGGAGGCAGCACCGCGAACGAACACCGCTGCCTTCACCGCGGCACCGCGGATCGCCCCGGCGGCACGGTCGCAGAAGCGCCTGGTCCCACGCCATCCGATCACATCCCGTGCCAGGGCCGGAGCGCCGCTGGCCGGAAGTCGGCGCTCCTGTGGGGTGCGCGGCCCGGAGGGCTAGGCAAGTGGCAGGCAAGCACGGACAGTGAGTTGGCATGAGCCGAGTCGAACGATCCGGAGCACTGCGGTTCGGAAAGCGGCCGGAGTCGCCGGAGGAGGCGGCGAACCCGACGGACACGATGGCGTTACGGCTGCTGGACGCGGGGCTGACGGTACGTCGGGTACCGCGGGCCGCCGCGTCCGACCTCGGCGCACTGCGCCGCACCGTCGACCGTCGCTCCGGACCACTGCTCTGTACCGGCCTCCTCGACTCATGGCCCGCCCGCACCGCT
Organism: Streptomyces sp. NPDC050610; assembly: GCF_040654875.1. Taxonomy (NCBI): domain Bacteria; kingdom Bacillati; phylum Actinomycetota; class Actinomycetes; order Kitasatosporales; family Streptomycetaceae; genus Streptomyces; species Streptomyces sp. NPDC050610. Next base: position 5,044 of record NZ_JBFAIV010000011.1, read on the forward strand.
TGGACTCCGAAATCCCTGGCGAAGCGTCATGGCGCGCAGCGCGTAACGGCGTTGATGGATCTCCCGAGCACCGGTGTTCTCTTTCCGCAGGACCAGCGGCGCTACGAGTGCGAGTTGGGCTTCGCCGAGTTCGTCGAGCGGATGGTCTCCGCCGAGCCCTCCGCTCCCTGCTATGTGGCGTACCAGCGGGCTCATGAGATCTTCGATACGGCCGACTGCGACTTCGCCTCCCTGCTCCCGCCCGACGGCCGTCCCACCGATACCCGGGTGTGGATCGGCTCCGCCGGGACGCGTTCGATGCTGCACTCGGACCTGAAGGACAATTTCTTCTGCCAGCTCTGGGGCGAGAAGAGCGTGACCCTGGTGGACTGGCGGGACAGCAGGGCCGCTTACCCCTTTCCCGGCAACCTGGTGAACAGCCAGGTGGACCTCGCCGCTCCCGACATGTGCCGCTTCCCCCGGCTGGCGGGCGCGGTCCTGTACCACGTGCGCATGGGCCCCGGCGATCTGCTCTACATCCCGCGCGGCTGGTGGCACGACATCCGGGCGGAGACCCCGTCCGTCTCGGTCAACCACTGGTTCGGACGGCCGCTCGGCCTCGCGCGGTACCTGGCGCTGCTCGGCATCCTCGGACCGGTGTACTGGAAGGCGACCGCCCGCGACTTCTTCGTCCACGGAGTGCTGCGCCGTGCGGAGCCGACCCGCTTCTTCTTCAGCCCCCCGTCCACCGGCAAGCGGCTCTACGACGCGCTGCGCTCCGGCGACTTCTCCCGCGGGAACGACCCCAGCGCGCCCTGACCCGCCACGGCGTCCCCGCGTCGCGGAGGACCCCACCGACTCAGGAGACCAGGCTTGGTGGAGAGAGCTGAGCAACGATCGCGACGGGTGCTGGTCACCGGCGGCGCCTCGGGAATCGGCGCCGCCACCGCGCGGCGCTTCGTACGGGACGGGGCGCGGGTGGCCGTTCTGGACTGCGACGGGGACGCGCTGGCGCGGTTCGCGCGGGACGTCCCCGGAGCGGGGTTGCTGCTGCACGCGGACGTCGGGGAGGAAGCGTCCCTCGTATCCGCGTTCGCCGAGATGGACGCCGCCTGGGGCGGACTGGACGTGGTCTGCAGCAACGCCGGGATCAGCGTCCGGCGGTCATTCCTGGAGACGTCGCTCGCGGAGTGGGAGCGGACGCTGCGGGTGAACCTCACCGGGACCTTCCTGGTGGCCCGCGAGGCGGGGCGCCGGATGGCGCCGGACGGAGGTGTCATCATCAACACCGCGTCGGTGAGCGGCATGGTGGGCATGCCCGACTACGTCGCGTACAACGTGAGCAAGGCCGGGGTGATCGAGCTCACCAGGACCCTGGCCCTGGAACTGGCGCCGGCGGTCCGGGTCAACGCGGTCTGTCCGGGCTATGTGCTCACCCCCATGCAGCGGGCCGAGTACACCGCAGCTCAACTGGCCGAGCAGGCGGACGCGTTGCCGCTGAGGCGGCTCGGCTCCCCGGAGGAGATCGCCGCCCTGGCGGCCTATCTGGCCTCCCCGGACGCAGCGTTCGTCACGGGGCAGACGTTCGTGATCGACGGGGGCGAGACGGCCGGCGGGCTGGCCAGCGCCGTCCGGCCGCGCGACGAATCCGATGGACACAGGGCCACGTCAGCGGTACCGCGCCGAAGCGGGGGAAAATGACGAACGATCCGAGGCGCCCGGAGGAGCAGGAGCAGGCCCTGCCGGGGGCGGTCAGCTCGTACACCGAATGGGACCCGTTGCGGGAGGTGGTGGTGGGGAGCCTACTGGGCGGGGTCTTTCCCGACTGGCAGGAATCGATGGCGCACGTCGTGCCCGAAGCGGCCCAGCCGGTCTTCCGGGAGTTCGGCGGGTCCCCGCTGCCGGCCGATCTCCTCAAGGCGGCCGAGGAGGAGCTGGAGGGGCTGGTCGAGGTACTGGAGGACCACGGGGTCACGGTGGTCCGGCCGGATGCCGTCGAGCACCAGGCGCCGTTCCGGACTCCGCACTGGAGCTCCGAGGGCGGCCTCTACGCGGGGATGCCCAGGGATCTGCTGATGGTCGTCGGCGACGCCATCATCGAGGCCCCGATGTCCTGGCGCTGCCGCCACCACGAGGTGGACGCCTTCCGTTCGCTGATCAAGTCGTACTTCCGGCGCGGCGCCCGCTGGCTGCCGGCTCCGCGCCCGCAGCTGACCGGTGAGCTGTACCGCACCGGGGGCGGGGCGGGCGACTGGGCGGTGACCGAGTTCGAGCCAGTCTTCGACGCCGCCGATTTCCTGCGTTTCGGCCGCGATCTCGTGGTCCAGCGCAGCCATGTCACCAATGAGTTCGGCATCGACTGGGTGCGGCGGGCCCTCGGCCCGGAGTTCGGGGTGACGGTCGTCGACACCGACGATCCGCACGCGATGCACATCGACGCCACCATGGCGCCGCTGGCGCCGGGCAAGCTCCTGGTCCACCCTCAGCGCTACGTCCACCACGAGCTCTTCGACGGCTGGGAGATCCTGCCCGCCCCGGCGCCGACGCTGCCGCGGGACTGGCCGATGTACTTCTGCAGTCCATGGGTGAACATCAACGTGCTCTCCCTGGACCCGGAGACCGTGGTGGTCGAGCGCCAGGAACAGCCGCTCATCGACGCGCTGACGGACTGGGGCTTCCGCTGCGTGCCGGTGGACTTCCGGCACGTCTACACCTTCGGCGGGTCCTTCCACTGCGTCACGCTGGACACCGTGCGCGAGGGCGGGCCCGCTCGGTACCTGTCCCGGCCCGGCGACCGGTGACGCGGGGCTCTCAGGCGGAGAACAGGATCCGCGTGTAGTCCGGCCGCAGCCGGACGTCGTTGTCGTACAGGCAGTACTCCACGGCCAGCAGGGGCAGCGCCGGGTCGCGGGGGCCCGCTGCCGCGCGCGCCGCGTCGCGCACGTCCTCGACGGCGGCGAAGCGGGCGGCGAGCCCGGCGCAGACGTCGTAGGCCGTCCGGGAGGTGCGGTCGTCCCAGTAGCCGGGCAGGCCGATGGCCGCGAAGACCGCGTCGGTGCGCTCCGGCTCGGTGCCGACGACGAGCTCGACGAGGGCACGGGCGAGGGGGCCGGTGCGCTCCTCTGCCGGGGTGCCCTCCTCCTCTGGGGCGCCCCCCTCCGCTGGAACGCTCCCCTCCCCCAGGCCGCTTCCCTTCGCCGGAACGCTCCCCTCCCCCAGTACGCCTTCCCGCAGCCGCTTGAACAGTTCCGCGCCGCCGTCCGCCGCGATGGCGGCGCGGGCGGCGGCCGCCGCCCGGTCCTCGCCGGGCGGGCCCGGCGCGCGGCGCAGCCGCTCGCACCACGCGGCCAGGCGTTCCTCGTCGGTGTGGCGGGCGAGGAACGCCGGCCAGTCGAGGCGGGAGCGGTGGGCGCGGGAGAGGAAGGTCTTCTCCACGTAGGCGAAGAACTCGTCCACCGCCCGGGCGCTGCCGAGGACCTCGACCAGCGCGGCCGGGTAGCTGAAGGTGGGGTGCACCAGGTCGACCTCGTCCAGGAGCCCGTCCGGGCCGACGGAGTACGCCGCGGCCCCGGTGTCGGCGAGCAGCCCGTCGCCCAGGTCGAAGACCCGGGTGGCGCGGGTGATGAGCGAGTCGTCGAAGCGCTCGCCCAGCCGCAGTTCGCTGACGGTGCGCAGGGTGGCCGCGACCGCTTCCGGGGTGGCGTAGGTGTTCCCGAGGAACATGTCCAGCCGCCGGGCCGGTATGGGCAGCCCGTGCGCACGGCGGAACGCCTCGTCCTCTTCCAGCCAGTCGACCTGGGCCCGCACCGCGTGCCGGGCCCGGTAGGGGACGCGTGTCTGTTTGAGGTTCCCGTCGTCGTAGGAGGCGAACTGGTTCCAGCTGGGCTCGAAGCGCGACTCCAGCAGCGCCCGGATCTCGGCGCGCTCCAGCGGGGGGTTGGGCAGCAGATAGCAGGTCCAGCCGACGGGCTGGGTACGGCCGTGGTTCAGCCGCCGTATCCGCGCGGCCATCTCGAACAGCAGCCCGTTGCTGCCGACGTTGATCTCCGAGCAGACCAGCCACACGCGGGAGACGCCCCGGTCGGCGAGGAAGGCGATGTCGGCCGTCACCACGTCGAGGTCGCGGACGTGGTGGCGCCGGCCCTTGACCATCGGCTCGGTGCAGAAGTAGCAGCGGTACGGGCAGCCGCGCTGCACTTCCACGGGTACGTGGACGTCCGCGTCCGGTCCGGTGACGCGCCCCGGTCCGTAGAAGTCCAGCAGGTCGCGGAGGATGGCGTCGGTGTACTCGGGGTGGCCGGCGGGCGGCAGGAAGACCCGGGGGTTGAGGGTGTAGCCGTCGCCCGTGCGGTGGGCGAGGTTGGCGATCCGCTCCGGGTGGCGGTGCGCCAGCACGTCGTCCAGGTGCTCCAGCACCTCGTCCGGTTCGCCGGTGACCCCGAAGTCGGGCTGGAGCCGCTCCAGCAGGTCCGGCGTGCGGGTGGTGAAGCCGAAGCCGCCCATCATTATCGGACAGTCCGTCAACTCACGTAAAATACCTACGAGTTGCTGGGTATCGTGAAACGGCCAGTAACTGTTCCTGCGCACCTGCGGGGCGCCCGGCAGGTCGTGGTCGGCGTAGTTCCAGATGAAGATGGAGTCCAGCTGGCGCAGATGGATGCCGATGAGCCGGGGGCCGGTGCGCTCCAGGGTTTCGCGCAGCGTCGCGCGCCACGACTCCTTGGGGGTGTGCAGCAGGTCGAGGCGGGCGGTCGAGAGGCCGTGGCGGGCGGCCATCGCCGAGACCTGCACGAAGGCGTACGGATAGATGGGCAGCGCCGGGTAGTTGGAGGCGCTCAGGAGGAGGATGTCCGCGCCCTGTCGCGCTCGGGCGGTCGTACGGTCGACCGGCATGCGGCGAATGGTGGCACACGCCGGTTCGCCGCACCACCGGCCCGCTACGCCGGGTGACCGAATCGGCGCCTCTGGTCGTACGCGCCCTTGACTGGCCTGGTGCGGGCCCAAGAATGGGAGAACGTACCGCCGCCGGCCGTCCCGGACTCCTCGGGCGGCCGTCCGAGTACGCGCCTCACCCCGTTCCGCCATCGCCGCAGGCCACGGTTGCCGGTGTGCGCCGCGACGGCCCTTACTCATGGGGAGGAGTTGGCCTGTGACCGCGCCCGTGCTGTCAGCGGACTCCCATGTCGTCGAACCCGTGCGGCTGTGGACCGAGGGGCTGGAGCGCCGGCACCGCGACCGCGCGCCCCGCGTCTCCTGGGACTCCGAGCGACATGGCTGGTACTTCACCTGCGACAATCTGATGCCCGCCCTGGTCAACACCCTCTACGCCACCGACACCACGCCCGCGGACTTCGCGGACGGGGCGGAGGCCGTCGTCGAGGCGGCCCGCGCCGGGGGCGGCGATCCGGCCGCACGGCTGAAGGACATGGCCCTGGACGGGGTCGCCGGGGAGGTGCTGTATCCCAGCCTCGCCCTGCACCTCTTCTGGCTCGCGGACGGCGACTTCCAGCGCGCCTGCTTCCGGGCCTACAACGACTGGCTCGCCGACTACGCCCGGTACGCGCCGGAGCGGCTGGCCGGCCTCGGGCTGATCTCGCTCTGGGACACCGGGGAGGCCGTCCGGGAGCTGCGCCGCTGCCACGGCCTCGGCCTCAGGGGCGCCGCCGTCTGGGCCTCCGCCCCCGCCGAGCGGGACTTCGCGGGGGCCGCCAACGACCCCTTCTGGCGGGCGGCCGAGGAGCTGGGCATGCCCGTCTCCATGCACTGCCTCACCGGTTACCGGGACAGCCCCCGGCTCTTCGACTACGCGACGCCGATGGGCCGCGTCCAGCGCAACATGGCCTATCCGGAGGAGATCCAGCACACGCTGACCGATCTGATCTTCTCCGGCGTCCTCCAGCGCTTCCCCGGCCTCCACATCGTCCTGGCCGAGAACGACATCGGCTGGGTCGCCTACCACCTGCTGCACGCCGACCGGATCCACGACAAGCTCGGCCCGGCGCTGCGCAGCGATCTCGCGTTGGCGCCGAGCGACTACTTCCGCCGCCAGGTCCACGCCACCTTCACCGACGACGAGGTGGGCGTGCTGGCCCTGCGCCGGCTGGGCGCCGGGAACTTCCTGTGGGGCAGCGACTACCCGCACTACGAGAGCAGTTGGCCGCACTCCAGGGAGGTGCTGGACCGCTGCCTGGCCGACGTCGGCGCGGCGGACCGGGAGCGGGTGACCGCGGGCAACTGCGCGCGCCTGTACCGATTCGATCTCGCGGCACTGGCGGCCGAGTGAAGGAGACCCGCATGGCGGAGCAGGCCGCGCACCGCTGGTACCGCTTCATCGACGACGACATCGAGCGCAGGACCCGGGCGGGCGTCGGCTTCACCAACCTGATCTCCAGCCGCCCCTACCCGCTGGACCGCGAGACCCTGCGGGGGTTCACCGACCGCAATGCGCTGATCCGCGAGTTCCAGCGGATCACCCGCGACGTCTTCCTGGCCAGTCTGCGCGGCGAGGCCGACCCGGCTGTCGCGGAGACCGTACTGGCCGGGCAGCCGCCGGAGCGGGGCCGGGAGTTCCACCTGAAACTGACGGAACGTCACCTCGCGTTGCCGCTCTACTTCCGTACCGACGAGCCCGCCCCCGGGGCGATCGCGGAGGTGCAGTGCCCGGCCTCCGGCTGGGAGATCGCGGACCAGGTGCACGCCCTCTACCGGGCCTTCCCGGAGGACTTCGGCGGGGCGCGGCGGAGCTTCCGCCCGCTCATCGACGACCTCTCGGCATCGCTGCGCGCCCGGTTCGGCGACGGCCTCGTCGTCCACCACCTGACCGGCAACGCCTCCCGGCCGCACGGTGTCCACTACACCGTGCAGCGGCTGCGCGAGTCCGGCATCCGGCACTTCGCCTGGGATGACGTCCACTGGAAGGAGTGCGGATTCGTCCGTGCCCACGAGTTCTACGACCTCCGGTACAACGGGTTCTTCGACCAGTGGATGGAGGCGTGCGAACAGGGCGAGCTCTTCTTCGACCATCCGCCCACGCCGCTCTACGACGCCAAGGTGACGATGGCCTGGCCGTTCTGGGCGAAGGCCCGGGAGTACTACCCCGACGAGATCCGCGGCATCTTCCCGCACACCGAGATCATCACGCCCGAGGGCTTCCACCTGCCCGACGGCACCTGGATCACCCTGGACGAGTACTGCCGGCTGGGCCAGGGCAGGCGCCGCTACTACGTGAAGTTCGGCAGCCACCATCCGACGCTCAACTGGGGCAGCCGTGCCGTCTACCACGCGGGCAGCTTCTCCGGTCCGGCGCTGCGCGCGCTCTTCGACCGCGTCCGCGCCGACACCGCGGCGGGCCATCTCTGGATCGCCCAGGACGCCCGCCTGCTGGCGGAGCCCGCCGTCGCGGTGTCCCGGAGCGGCGAGGACATGAAGTTCGACGGCTACACCAAGCTCAGCGCCTTCTACACCCCCGAGGGCCTGGCCGGTGTGCTGGCCATGCAGGAGCGCGCCCAGAAGGTGCACGGCTCGCCGCAGACCGTGGTGAGCGTCTCCTACTGACACACCTCGACCTCCGACCGAGGGAGAACCGCGGCCATGACCGAACCGCGTTCCGCCGACCCGCTGGCCGGGTGTCGGCGAGGCCCCGAGTACTTCCGCTTCCTGGAACGGGACGGCGCGGACTGGGACGCGTGGTGGGACGTACTGCGCGGCCGCGTCGCCGGCGCCATCTTCCGCGGAGCACTGACGCCGGACGTCTGCGCGAGCATCTGCCGCAACTTCTGGAACAGCCCCCTGCTCGCCAGCCCGGCACGCGCCGTCCGCAGCGCCGACCGCGTCGTCGGCCCGGTCCTCGTCTCCGCCGCCAGCCTCGACGCCTACCTCGACGACTGCGAGCGCACCCGGCCGGAAATCGCCGCGATCAGCGACGTCCCGGGCCGGTCCCTGCCCGCCCTCCTCGACGACTGCCGCGCCCACCTGGCGAAGCGGGACGTCGAGCTGCGCCTGGCCGAGCACGGCGGACGGCAGGCAGCTCCCTACAAGCTCCGGTCGCGCGCCGACAGCGAGTCCTTCGGCCTGCGACCGCACGACGACACCCCGCACGGCTGGCCGACACCGCGGCTGGCCGACTTCGAGGCGCTACGCATCAAGCGCGTATGCAACGCGCTCGCCTGCTTCGAGAACGGCGCCGGAGGCGAACTCGTCTACTGGAACGCCGCGCCCGGCCCCGAAGAGCGCCGGACGCTGGGAATGCCCCCCGGCAACTACGGCTACCCGCTGGAGGCCCTGACCGGCCTGGAGAAGATCACCCTGGAGATCCGCCCCGGGGACGTCTACGTCTTCGACGGCGGTCATGTGCACGCCGTAGCTCCAAGTGGGGAGCGGGACGTGCGCCGCACCACGGCCGTGTGGATGACCGGCCCGCTCGACGACCGGACCGTACTGCAGTGGGCCTGACGGAACACGCCGGCCGCCGAGAGGGGAAGAACCGCATGGCGGGAGCGACGGAGCACGCCACCGGGATCGACGTACGGCAGGTCGCGGGCCGCATCGGCGCCGAGATCGCGGACGTGGACCTCTCCGCGCCGGTACCCGACGCGGTGCTGGCCGGGATTCGCACGGCGCTGCTCCGGCACAAGGTGATCTTCTTCCGCGGCCAGCGGCTCGGCCACGCCGAGCACATCGCGTTCGGGCGGCGCTTCGGGCCGCTGACCCGGCGTCCGGGCCGCAAGCACGGCGTGCACCCCGAGGGGTACCCGCAGGTGCTGACCGTCGACCCGGACGCGGCGGACACCCGGTACGGCCGCCGGTTCGAGGAACGGCTGCGGCCCAAGGCGCTGCGCCACGACTCGGGCTGGCACGTGGACCTGGCCGCCGCCGTCAATCCGCCGGCCCTCTCCGTCCTCCGGGCGGAGCGGGTCCCCGAGTACGGCGGCGACACCCAGTGGACCAACCTGGTCGCGGCGTACCAGGGTCTCTCCGGGCCGCTGCGGGAACTGGCCGGCGGGCTGCGCGCGGAACACACCCTCTACGCCGCCTGCGAGCTGCTGCTCTCCGACCCGGAGGACATAGAGGTCATCCGGGGGCTCACCGAGGACACCCTGCTCTCCGTGCACCCCGTGGTGCGCGTCCACCCCGAGACCGGCGAGAGGGCGCTCTTCGCGCCGCCCGCCTCGGTGACCCGGCTGCTCGGGCTGCTGCCCTGGGAGAGCCGCCACCTGCTGGAGCTGCTCTACGAGCACATCGGGCGCCCCGAGTACACCGTCCGCTGGCGCTGGGCGGCCGGCGACGTCGCCGTCTGGGACAACCGCGCGGTCGCCCACCTCCAGCCCGCCGACCTGGACCACACCGACTGCCGCCGCACCCTGTACCGGGTGACCGTCCTGGGCGATCACCCGGTCGGGCCGGACGGTTTCACCTCCGAGGCCGTCCGCGGCGAGCCGCTCACCGCCTGCGCCGACTGACCCGACACTCCTGGACGAGAAGGGGGCGATACGCCATGCCCGGCAAACGCGGCGTGTACTTCGTGGCCAACGACCGTGTGGTGGAGCTGGTCGCCGTGTTCCTCAACAGCTTCCGCCGCACCAACCCCGACATCCCGCTCCGGCTGATCCCCTTCGACAGCGAGTACGGGCGGATCGCCGCGCTGGGCGACCGGTACGGGTTCACGGTGTGGGAGGACGTACCGCTGCTGGCACGGTGCGACGAGGTCGGCCTCTCCTTCCATGAGCGCCGGAGAGGACATTTCAGGAAACTCGCGGCGTGGGAGGGGGAGTTCGACGAATTCCTCTACATCGACAGCGACACCGCCGTCCTGCGGAACATCGACTTCGTCTTCGACTATCTCGTGGACTACGACTTCGTCACCGCCACGTCCAACCTTCCGGGCCGCGCCTGGAAGGAAACCATCAGGCAGTCCGGGAAACTGACAGTGGAGCAGTACGAATACGCGGCCAACACCGGATTCGTGACCTCCCGGAAAGGCGCGCTGACGCAGGCCGGAATCACGGCCTCGCTGCCCGCGGCCCGCGAGCTCAGGCCGCACATGAAACTCGGCTATGAACAGCCGTTCCTGAACTACCTCATCGTCACTTCGGGCCTCCCCTACACCAGCCTGCACCACCTGCGCACCACCACCGGCGACCAGGCCATCCCCGCCGAGGTCTTCGCCTGGACGCCCGGCGTCCGGGCGAGGGACGGCGGAATCGTGCATCCCGCCGTCCCCCCGGCCCTGATGGTCCACTGGACCGAGCCCGTCAAACCGACCCAGGCGGACCCGGCGGAGATCCCCCTCTACGACCTGTGGTGCCACTACCGGGACTTGCACGCCCTCACGTAGAGGGACTGCGCGTCGTCGTGGCGCGGCGGGAACTCGGGGTGCGCGGCGAGCAGGCCGGCCTCCTCGATCCGCTCGACGGAACCGAATCCGGCCTGGTCGAGAGCCCAGGCCAGCAGTTCGAGATCGAAGAGGTTGCGATGCCTGCCGCGCGCCTGGAACAGGTCGTTGATGAACTGCTGGACGGGGGCGCCGCCGAGGGAGTAGTCCGGCCAGCGGCGGCAGCGGTCCTCCACCAGCGCCTGTCCCCGGTCCGCGGCGTAGCCGGCGCAGACCTTGGCCAGATCGGGGCAGGAGAGCCAGAGCACGGCGTCGTCCGCGCAGACCCGGTGCAGCTCCCGGAACAGCGGGATCAACTGCCCGCGCAGTTCCAGGTGTTCCACGACGTGCTGCATCACCACGGCCGTTACCGAACCGTCCGGGAACGGCAGCCGGGCGGCCGCCAGATCGATGTCGCATTCCGAGCCGGCGACATCACAGTTGGACCAGCCGGGAACGCGCCGGTCGCCGCAGCCCAAATGGATTCTGCGGGATTCCGGGAGCCCTCCCGCCCGCCGCATTCGGCGGCGCTGCCTGAACCGGGCGAGGAGCCGGGAGAAATCATGCTCGACGAGTGCGATGGTGCGGGGATCGAAATCCAGCTTTCGCAATGTCCAAGCTATCACGCGCATTACCATGCCCGAACAGCGATGTCCGGTCAACCACGCCTGCGCAGCGCGGTATTCGGACATCCTTTCCGCGATCGGGGCGCCTGCCCGCTAATCGAGATCGAGGCGCTTGCCCGCCAGAAATCCGGCCACTGCTGCGGACCCCGCGATTACCGGCGACTGCGCATTCCCCATGGAGGCACGCATGCGACAGGTGGTCCTACCCGGTCCCGGCCGGTGCGAGATCGTCGATCAGGACGAACCGCGAGGCGGGCCCGGACACGTCACGGTCGATGTCGGCGTGAGCGTGCTGTCGCCCGGCACCGAACGCGCGATCCTGCTGGACCAGCCGACCGCCGGCTCCCGCTTCCCGGAGTTCCCCGGCTACATGGCCGCCGGCACGGTGCGCGGCGGCCCCGGTTTCCCGCCGGGCGCCCGGGTCGCGGTGCGCCGGGCACGCCACGCAGACGTGGCCGTCGTGCCCGCCCGCTACGTGCGCGCCGTACCCGATCGCGTCCCGCCGGCCGACGCCGCGATCTGGCAGCTCGCCCTCACCGCCCTGCACGGCCTCGAAACCGGAGGCCAGGTCGCGGGCGAAGGGGTGACGGTGATCGGCCAGGGCCTGCTCGGCGTCATCACCCGCCGCCTCGCCGCGGCCCTCGGCGCACCACGGGTGCGGGCGGTCGCCGCGACCGCCGCCAGAACGTGGACCTGCCGAACGGAACCCTCCACCGTGTTCGGGAAGCCCGGACCGCCCGATGGAGGCGCATCGCTCGTCGTGGACGCCACCGGCAGCGGCCCCGGCCTGGCCGTCGCCATCGACTCGGCCGCGGAGGGCGGCCGGGTGGTGCTCCTCGGCTCGCCGCGGACCGAGCAGGCCGACGTCCCCCTCCAGCGGCTCCACGACCGCCGGCTCGACCTGCGCGGCGCCCACGTCTCCCAGCTGGCCGAGAAGGACGAGGAGCGGCTCGGCGACCTCTTCTTCTCCTTGCTGGAACAGCGCCGCTTCACCGTCAGGGACGTCCTGGCCGACTATCCGGCGCACAAGGCCCCGGAGGTCTACCGGCGGCTGGCGGACGATCGCGCCTTCGTCAGCGCCGCGCTGCACTGGGACGCCCCGCGCCCCGCCCCGGGCCGGCACGCCCTCGCCGTACGGCCGCTGCGCTTCGCCCTGCTCGGCTGCGGCGACATCGGCATCGAGGACGCCAAGGCGCTCGCCGCCGCGGACGAGGCCGAGCTGACGGCCTGTCACGACCCCGTCGGGGAGCTGGCCGAGGAGACCGCCGCCCGGTTCGGGGGACGGCGGGAGCCGTCCGTACGGGCCCTGCTGGCGCGCCCCGACGTCGACGTGGTCGTCATCGCCACCCCGCACGACACCCACGAGCCGCTGCTCGCGGAGGCGCTGGCGGCGGGCAAGCACGTCCTGCTGGAGAAGCCTGTCGCCCAGGACCTGGCCGCGGCGCGGCGGATGACCGAACTCGCGCAGTCCGGCCCGCGGCGCACCGGCGTCCTCTTCCCCACCCGCACCGACCCGAGGTTCCGCCGGGCCCGCGCGGCCATCGCGGCGGGAGAGATCGGCGAACCGCTCGGCGCCGCCACGACGTACTTCACCGACAAGCCCGCGGCGTACTTCCACGGCGGCATCAGCGGCCGCGCCTCCTCCACCTGGCGCCTGTCCGAGGACCGCGCGGGCGGCGGCTTCCTGATCATGAACCTCATCCACCAGATCGACGCGGTACGGGCGCTCCTCGGCCGGGAACCCGATCGCGTCTACGCCGAGACCGCGCCCTCGACGACCGTCGCGGCCCCCGGAATCGAGGACGTGGTCAGCATCGTCCTGCGATTCGGCGCCGCCATCGCCACCCTCACCGGCAGCGCCAGCGTGGCCGGCGGCCGGGGCATGCGGACACATATCTGGGGCGAGAAGGGCGGAATACAGCTGACACCGGACTACCGCCTCACCCTCCGTGGGACGCCCGGCCCGGCGGAGAGCCCCCCGGCCGGGCCGCCGCCGACCGCGATCGACCTGCGCACCTGGGCGTTCACCCGCTTCGCGCGGGCGGTCCACGACGGTACGCCGGTGGACGTGAGCCTCGCCGACGGGCTGCGCACCCAGGCGGTCGTGGCAGCCGCCTACGCCTCCGCGCGACTCGGCCGCGCCGTCTCCCCCGCCCGCCTCCTCGAAGGCGGTGCGCCGTGAGCGACTGGCGGCGCGTCACATGCGCTCCCGACAGCGGCTCGGCGGCCACGGACCTGGTGTGGTTCGCCGACGACCCGGCAGCCACCGAAACGTGGGCATACGGATACCCGGCGCCGGACGCCGACGAGCGCGCCGCACGCGACTGGGCCACCACCGCCCAGGCCGCCGCGGAAGCCGTCGGCGACGAGAACGTCCAGGTGGAGGGGGACGGCGTACTCGCCCACCTCGTCCGGCTGGCCCTCACCGAGACGATCACCGGCTCCGGCCCGCGGCCGGACGCCGTCCTGGAGACGACCGGCACCACCGCCGGCATCGGCGGAGCACTGGCCGCCGTCCGCCCCGGCGGCCGCGTCCTCCTCGCCGCCCGCCCCCTGGACCCGACGACGCCCCTTCCCGCTTACCGCGCCATCCACCTGCCGGGCGTCCGCGTCCTGCCCGTCCCCTGGCGCGACGGCGTCGGCGACGCGCCCGAACACCTCGTGGCGTGCGCCTTGCGCTGCACCCCCTGGATGAACCACCGCCGGGCCGGCGGATGCCGCCCCCGACCACCGGAAAGCCGCCGAGGATAGCCCGCGCCTACGAGACCCGGCCGCCGCCACCGGACCGTACGAACGCCGGGCCCATACGGACGCGGGGCCCGTACGGTGCAGGACCGCGGGTGACGGAACGTACGGTCAGGCCCCCGTGAACCGGGGTGTGCGCTTGTCGAGGAAGGCGCTGATGCCCTCCTGCCCGTCGGCGGTGCCGAAGAGCCCGCCGAGCGCCGCCTGTTCCGCCGAGAGCGCCGCGTCGAGCCCCTGGGCCACCCCGCCGTCGATGACGCGCTTGGCCTCACGGACCGCGAGCGGCGCCTTCGTCGCGAGGAGCACGGCGAAGGCGAGGGCGCGCTCCATCAGCGCCTCCGGCTCGGCGACCTCGGTCACCAGGCCCTGCCGGACGGCCTCGTCGGGGCGGACGCTGCGGCCGGTCATCACCAGTTCCTTGGTGAAGCGGGTCCCGGCGGCCCTGGCCAGCCGCTGCGTGCCTCCGCCGCCCGGGATGAGGCCGAGCGTGACCTCGGGCAGGGCGAACCTGGCGCGGGTGGAGGCGAGAATGAAGTCGCAGCAGAGCGCGACCTCGAACCCGCCCCCGAAGGCATATCCGTTCACGGCGGCGACGCTGGGCTGCGGCAGGCGTTCGAGGGAGTCGAAGACCTGGCGCGACGTCCGCTGGTACTCCAGGAACGCGTCGGCGCCGACCCCGGAGTACTCCCCCACGTCGGCGCCCGCGATGAAGCCGCGGCCGGTGCCGGTGAGGACGACCGCGCGGACCTCCCGGTCCTGCCGGACGCGGACGATCTGCTCTCCGAGCGCCGCGACGAGCGCGCCGGACAGCGCGCCGAGCTTCTCCTCCCGGTCGATCCTCAGGACGCGCACGACGCCGCTGCCGTCGACGGCGTGGTCCTGGACCGCGAGATGCGGGTGCGGCCGGTCGGTCTCGCCCGCCACGACGGCCGGTTGCTCCTGGCGCGCGGTCACCGGTCCTCACCCACCAGGGCGGTCAGGCTCGCTCCGTCGAGGACCTCGCCGAGGACGGCCGCCGTGTGCTCACCGGTCCGCGGCGGCGCGAGGCGCTGCCGCCACGGCGTCGCGCTGAGCGAGATGGGGCAGCCCACCAGCTCGATCGGCGTCCCCGCCGGACCGTCGAGGGTGACCAGCAGGTCGGAGCCCTCGTCCCGCAGCTCGTCCACCGCCTCCTTGGTGGTACGCACCCGCGCCGCCCAAATGCCCTTCGGGAGCAGCACGTCGAGCCAGTGCTGGACCGTGTCCGTACGGGTGATGTCCTCCAACGCCCGCTTGGCCTCGTCCCGTTCGGCCCAGGCGTCGAAATCGGCGAGGGCGGCGACTCCCACGGCGTCGGCGACCGTTGCGAGCGGCGCCATCGCCACGGCCAGCCACCCGTCGCCCGCCTCGTACACCCCGAACGGCGCCGACAGCCACGCCTGGCCGATGCCGGAGTCGGACCGCCGGTACTCCGTTCCCTGGTTGACGAAGGTCGAGATCTCCTGGCACTGCATCGCGATGGCGGTCGAGTACAGATCCACCTCCACCCGCTGGCCGATGCCGTGGGTGTTGCGGGCGATGATGGCGGCCAGGATGCCGTTGGAGAGGGTGAGCGCGGTCGCGTGGTCCACGATGGCCGTACCGGCGGGGGTCGGCGGATCGGTGGCGCGGCCCGTCGAGGCCGCGAGCCCGGACATCGACTGGATGAGGAGGTCCTGGCCGGGCCTGCCCTCCCTGGCGAACGGGGTGTCCTGCCCCCAGCCGGAGCCCGAGCAGTAGATGATGTCGTCCCGCACGGCCTTGAAGTCGTCGTAGCCGAGCCCGAGCCGGTCCATCACGCCGGGGCGGAAGTTCTCGACGACGACGTCGCACGTCGCCCCCAGCCTCAGCAGCGCTTCCTTGGCCTGCGGGTCCTTGAGGTCGAGCGCCACCGAGCGCTTGTTGCGGTTCATCGCGAGGAACGCCGCCGACTCCCCGTCGACGTACTCGCCCATCATGGCGAGGTCGCGTTCCCACTCGCCCTCGGGGCGTTCCACCTTGATCACGTCGGCGCCGAGGTCGGCGAGAACCTGGGTGGCGAACGGGCCCAGCATCATCTGCGTGAAGTCGAGGACGCGGATGGCGTCAAGCGCTTGCATCGTCTTGTTGTTCCTCTCGGTCGGAGCGGCTGGATCGGCCGGAGCGGTCGGGTCGGTCGGAGCGGCTGGACTGATCGCATCGGTCAGATGGGTCGGAGTGGCCGGAGTGGCCGGACTGATCGCGTTGGTCGGAGCGGCCGGACAGTCTTCGCCGCAGCGTCTTCCGGTCGGTCTTGCCCGCGGCGTTCCGCGGGATCTCGGGTACGGCGTGCACGGCGACGGGCTTCTTGTAGCCGGCCAGGGCGGCCGCGCAGGCGTGCGCGATACCGGCGAGGATCTCTTCGCCGGGGGCGCCGGTCGTCGGGCCGTTGTCGAGTACGACCGCCGCGGTGACGCCCTCGCCCCATACCGGGTGAGGCATGCCCACGACGGCCACCTCATGGATGCCGTCGACCGTGGAGACGACGCGCTCGACCTCGGCGGGGTGGACGTTGAACCCCCCGGTCACGATCATCTCGCTGGAACGGCCCCGAAGACGTACGTAGCCGTCGGCGTCGATCTCCCCCAGGTCGCCGGTACGGAACCACCCGTCGGTGAACGCGGCCGCGGTCAGCTCCGGACGGTTCCAGTACCCGTCCATCACGGTGTCGCCGCGCACCACGACCTCCCCGTCCACAAGCCGCAGCTCGACACCGGCGACGGCCCGCCCCGCCGACGCGAGACGGCCCGGAACCCCGGAGGCGTGGTCGGCGGGTGTCAGCACCGTGAGCGGCGCCAGCGCCTCGGCCAGCCCGTAGAACTGGGTGAGGACTCCGGGGAAGATCCGTTCCGCCCGTTCGAGCGATGCGACACCGAGGGGTGAACCGCCGTACGGGACGGCCCTGATGCCCCGTGGCGGGGGTACCGGTGCAGGTCCCTCGGCGGCGCGCGCCACGCGGTCGAGCATGATCGGCGCCAACGGGAGGACCGTCACGCCGAACGCGTCGACGGCCTCCAGGACCGCGCGCGGATCGAAGTGCGGCATCGTCACCGTGGCGGCACCGCTCACGGCGCAGTCGAGGCCGATCGACCCGCCGAAGTGGCTCATGGGAGCCACGGCCAGGACGACGTCCCCGGGACCGATCACGGGCAGTTCGCGCAGCGCCCGGGTGGTCTGCGCCACCCAGGTCGCGTGGGTGACGACGACCCCCTTGGGGCGGCCCGTCGTCCCCGAGCTGTACATCAGCATCGCGATGTCGGAGGGGGCCGGCGGGGGCCACGCGGTGTGCTCCGGTGGCGGGACGGCCGCAGCCGACGCGGCCAACGAGCCGGGAGAGAGAGGCGCTTCGGCTGCGGTCGCCCGGGAGAGGTTCGCCCGGGCCGCGATTGCCCGGCCGGCGGGGGCCATTGGGTCGGAGCAGGCCGTCACGCGTGCCGAAGACCCGACCGCGGCGAGGACCGCGCGGATGTCGGCCTCCGCCTCCGGGCGGCAGCAGACCACCCGGGCGTCGCAGTCGGCGGCGATGTCGGCGATCTCGCGTGCGTGCAGCCGCGGGGAGAGCGCCACCCTCACGAGCCCGGACCCGAGCACGGCCCGGTCGAGGACGCGGAGGATCACGCTGTTCGGCAGCGCGAGCACGATCCGGTCACCGGCGACGGCGCCCTGGGCGGCCAGCCGGGACACCGCCGCTTCGGCCAGAGCGGCGACTTCCGCGAACGTCAGCCAGCCGGATTCCCGCCCGGTCGCCGCCCCTGGCCCGGCCGCCGGCCCCGTCCCCATCACTGGCGCCCGCCCCGGCTCCGTCTCCGCCCCCGGCTCCGTCGAGCGCAGCGCCGGGCGGTCTCCGTACGCGGCTTCGACCCGCACGAACTGCTCGGCGACGGTGCGGGGGCGGCACGGGCCGCCCGGACGGGGGTCAGACGCGGACATGCTTGCGCCACAGCTGTGCCAATTCGGTCGCGAGCGCCCGCGGCCGTACGCCGTCGACCACACCGCTGTGCAGCGCGTGCGCCGCCGCGCGCTGGTAGTCCGGGTAGCCGGGGAGCCGTGGCCGCAGGAAGGAGCGGTCCATCGTGGCGAGCGTGTCGCGGTAGAAATGCGTGACCTCGGCGTCGACCCGCTCGTCCACCCACACGGAGCGGCGGCCCGCCTGCCCTCCGGCCTCGTGCGCGTGACCGGCCTGGATCTCCGCCGTCGTCGCGAACCGCACGAAGGCGGCGGCGTCCCGCCCCGCGTCCGAGCGGGCCGAGACGGCGAGCCCCACCCCGCCCGTCAGCGTGCCGACGGGGTCGTCGCCGATGCGCGGAGCGTCGCCGAACGCCACGAGCGCGTCGCGCGCGCCGGGCCGGGCGTAGGTGACGTAGCCGAACACCAGCGGGCAGTAGAGGGCCGGGGCGCCGGAGTCGGCGAGGCGTTCGAGGACGGTGATCGGGTCGCTGGCAAGTGATGCGGGCGCGCAGAGCGACAGCAGGCGGCCCGCCCGCTCGATGCCCTCCTCCAGGAGCGCGGGATCGATCCCGGCATCCCCCCACCACGCCGGGCGGCCGTCGGCGCTCCGGCGCCAGCCCTCACGCGGACCGACGGCGGTGTTCGCAACGGCCTCGCACAGAGAGAGCACGGTGCCCCAGAGATGGGTCGGGTTGGCCGCCAGCAGCACCGACTCCCGCCCGTGCCGCCGCGCGAACCCGCCGACGTCCTCCCATCGGACCGGTATCTCCTCACGGGTGACGGCACAGGCGCGGTGGGCGCCGACCATGCACGCGGCGTCCACGGCGCCGCCCCACTGGTGTCCCTTCCAGCGGTAGCTGGAGTCGCTCGCACCGGCTGAGTCCTCGGCGCGTTCAGCCAGTTCCGCGGGGAGGAACACGGTGTCCAGCGGCAGCAGGGCGCCCGCCTCCACCGCGTCGCCGATGAACGGGTGGTCGAGCGCCACGAGGTCGTACTCCGCCGCCAGTTCGGCCACCGGCGTGTCCTCGAACTCCCGGAGCGAGCGGACGGCCCAGTCGATCCCGATGCCCGTCCTGCGCTCGTACTCGTCGCCGCTGGCACGGAGTGCGTCGATGCCGCGCGGGTGGTCCCAGGTAATTCCTTGAAGGCGGCTCGCGTTCCGCATCAAGACCTCCTCGTCCGGCTCGTCGGGCGCCACGCACCGAGCTCGGCAGTACGTTGCGACACCAGGTTGGTAAAACGTCTTACCAGACTAGCCTCTCTCCCGGGAACTGGGCAAAGGCGGGTTCCGGTCAGCGGCTCGCGGGGCGGTGGGGCGCGCGTCGGTGGAGCGCGCCGGCCGGACGCGCGATGGCCGGACGGCGCGAGCGCCCGACTCGCGCGCAAGGCGAGGCACGTGCGAGACGAACGGGCGGGCAAAGCCAGGGGCAGCGTTACGTCAGGTGCGGATTGAGCGTCGGACAAGCTCGGCACGCAGCCCCAGGAGCCCATGCCCGACAGATTCCAACGGCCCGCTCAGGCGCGTACGGGATGTCCGCGACGCGCGGCCCGCCCCCTCCCGAGCCGGACCGGCTCACTCAGCAGCCACGCCCGCCTGCCCAAGCCGACCTCCGGCACCGGCACCGAAGGACACCGACGACGAAGCAAACGGAGTCAACAGCAGCATCCGAGGCGGGCGACGCGGAGCCGACGAGGCGCGAGGCGGGACACTCGGCGTGGTCGCCTGGACGAGCAGCGGTGTCCGGGGCGGCGCGCCCGGAATCAGTGGCTCGCGGGCGGGGCGCTGGACTCGCGGACCACCATGACGGGGGCCGGCGTCGCGATGCTCTCGTGCCGGGCCTGCTCGTTGTTCATCTGGCTCAGCAGAAGCGTCACCGCCCTGGCACCGAGTTCGAAGAGCGGCAGCTTCACCACCGTGAGCCGGGGACGGAGGAAGTCCGCGACGAAGACGTCGTGGAGACCGACGAGCGAGACATCGTCGGGCACCCGCACCCCCATGTCGTGCGCCGCGCTGAGCGCGCCGACGGCGGAGAGGACGTTCGCGGCGAACACGGCCGTGGGGAGTGCGGGGGCCGAGAGCAGTTCGCTCATGCCCCGGTATCCCTCCTCGGCGGTGTGGCCGCCGCGGAAGACGAGCGACGCCGGCGCTGCCAGCCCGGCGGCCGTGAGCGCGTCGGCCCATCCCTTGCGCCGCCGGGCCGCACGGCTCCGGGGGCCGTCGACGTGGAGCAGACCGATACGCTCGTGGCCGAGTCCGACGAGGTGGGAGACGGCCAGGTGGGCCGCCGTGTAGTCGTCGACGGCCACGCTGCCGATGGCGCCCCGCGTGTGGTCGTTGAGCAGTACGGTCGGCACCTCGCCGGACGCGATCTTCGAGACCAGCGAGTCGGCGGCGTTGCCCGCCCGCTGGAGGAGCAGCCCGTCGATCGCGCCGCCGGAGACGAACCGCTGGAACATCTCGTCGTCCGTCGCCAGCGCGTCGACGTCGGAGAGCATGAGGGCGTAGCCCGCGTTCCTCGCCTCGGCCTGGGCGCCGGCGATGATCTCGCTGTAGACGGGGTTGCTCGCGTCGTGCACGGCCAGGCCGATGACGCCGACCCTGGACTTGCGCAGTGCGCGCGCCGCGTAGTTCGGCGTGTATCCGAGCTCGGCCGCCGCGGCCCTGACCCGCTGCTTCGTCTCGTCCCGTGCGCGGAGCGTGTCGTCGCCGTTGAGCAGCCGGGACACGACCCCGACCGACACTCCTGCCCGCTTCGCTACATCGGCGAGAGTGGCCATCGCGTGCATTCCTCCCCAAGGCTGATGCACACACTAACTTGATCGCCGCCGCGCCCACACCGGAGGCGTCCCGGCCCCCGCGACAGCGCACAGCACCTGAGCCCGACCCCTCGTCCACGCCGCCGCGCGAAGCCCCCGGGAAGACGGTCGGGAAGACGGTTTCTCGGGGGCCGCCTGGCCGCCGCCGCCCGCCACGACGGCCCCGTCGGCTCGCCCGAGCAGGGAGGAAGCGCCCGGGCCGGCCCCGATGCACAGGCCGCAACACTGCTTGACGGCATATGGTCCGACGCTTACGTTGACTTTGGTAAAACGTCATACCAGATCGTGCGACGACCTGGTTCCGAGCGTCGAGCGACCGGCATCCGCACCCCGCGCGATAGTGGCGCCCGTCTGACTGTCAAAGGAGACCCGGTGGAGACAAAGGGGTCCGGCACGACCAGGACCGTCGCCGCGGCTGCCATCGGCAACTTCGTGGAGTGGTACGACTTCGCCATCTACGGGTACTTCTCGCCCGTTCTCGCCAAGACGTTCTTCCCCGATTCCGACGGGCTGACCGGCCTGCTCGCCACGCTGGCCATCTTCGGCGCGGCGTTCGTCCTCCGTCCGGTGGGCGCGGTGGTCTTCGGTCACCTCGGCGACAAACGGGGACGGCAATGGGTACTGTCCGTCGTCATCCTCACCATGTCGGGTGCGACGACGCTGATCGGCGCGCTGCCCTCGTTCGCCTCGGTCGGGCTTCTCGCACCGGTCCTGCTCACCGTGCTGCGCCTCGTCCAGGGGTTCTCGGCGGGCGGCGAGTTCGGCGGCGCCGCCTCGCTGCTGTTCGAGCACGCCCCGGCCCGGCGGCGCGGCCTGTTCGGGTCCACCCAGGCCGCGAGCATCGCCGTGGCGCTCGCCCTCTCCGCGGGCCTCGGCACGGCCCTCACGAGCTGGATGAGCCACGACTTCCTCTACTCGACGGGCTGGCGCATCCCCTTCCTGCTGGGCCTCCCCCTCGGCATCGGCGGCTGGTACATCCGGCGGCACGTCGAGGAGACCCCCGCCTTCACCGCCATGCGGGAACAGGGCGAGGTCGCCGACAGCCCGGTGAAGGAGGTCTTCCGCAGCCACTGGCGCATGATCATCGCGGGCACCGCGGCCATCGTGTCCTGGACCGCGGGCGGCTACGTCACGCTCCAGTTCCTGCCCGCCTTCTTCGACGGCGTACTCGGACGCAGCCTGACCAAGGGCCTGACCGCCTCGCTCGTCGGGCTGACCGCCTACGCCGGGTTCATCGTGCTCGGCGGATGGCTCTCCGACCGTGTCGCACGCTGGAAGGTCATGACGACCGGCGCCGTCGGCCTGACCGTACTCGCCGTGCCCTGCTACCAACTCCTCATCCGGGGAGGGGCGTTCGACATCGGGCTCTCGGTCGTCCTCTTCGCGGCCTTCCTCGGACTCACCGCCGGCCCGACGCCGGCGATGCTCTCCGAACTCACCGCGGGCAACGTCCGCAATTCGTACCTGTCGATCGTCTACTCCATCGCGAACGCCGCGTTCGGCGGGTTCGCGCCGTACATCGTCACCGCCCTCATCGATTCGAGCGGCGACCGCCTCTCCCCGGCGTACTACCTCATCGGGCTGGAGGCCCTGGCGGTCGCCGGACTCGCGGGCATCGCCGTCCACCTTCGCAACCGTGCGCGACGACAGCCGGAGGCGGCCCCGAAGACGGAACCGGCGGGCGCGAGCGCCGGCGCGGGCACGTAGAAACCCCGGATCCTCGCGGAGGCGGGGCTTCGCGCGACAGCCCTCCTCCCACACATGCGTGGCCTGACACCGGGGTCTTCCCGGCGCCAGGCCGCGCAAGCGGTCGCCGCGCGGCCGAGGGGTCCGCCTCGATGCCGGCTTCTACACCGCGCCCGGCCAAGGTCAGGAAGGGCAGTTTCCCCCTGTCCCAAGTGGGCCGAGCGTCCCGAGCGGCAGGCGGCCGTGGCGCTGGAGCGCGCCGTTCCCGGTGAGGTGCGTTCGGGCGAGCGTTCGGGCGGGCCTGGCAGTACGGCCGGCAGGGTGCGGCGGCACCCGGGGGCGGGCCTCGCCGCCTCACTGGGCTATCTTGCGGGACGGGACGCGAAGGCGGTCTCCAGCACCGTGGCCTGCGGCACTGTCGGTTCCCGCGCCGCCGCGGCTCCCGTACCGTCGCCGTTCCCGTACCGTCGCGGTTCCCGTACCGAGGATGAGGAGGTCCGCCGTGGCAGACGGCCGTGGGGCGGAGTCGACAGCGGCCCAGCGTGCCTATGCCGAGATCGCCGAGCGCATGGCCTCGGGAGAGCTGCGCCCCGGGATCTGGCTGCGGGAGGAATCCCTGGCCGCCTCGATGGGGATCAGCCGTACGCCCGTACGCGAGGCGTTGCGCAAGCTCCACTCCGAGGGGCTGGTCCGGATCGAGCGTCACCGGGGCGCGCAGGTCGTGGCCTGGAGTTCCGAGCAGGTGGCGGAGATCTACGGGCTGCGCACCGTGATCGAGGGGTATGTGGCGGCGGTGGCCGCCCAGAAGATCGGGCCGGAGGATCTGGCCGCGCTCGAAGCGAACCTCGCCGAGTACGAGCAGGCGATCGCGGAGGGCGGCCGCGCGGGCAGGCAACGGGCCGTCGGGTTGAACAACGACTTCCACGCGATGCTGCTGGCGGCCACCGGCAACGACGGTCTCGTCCATCTGCTCACGGGTGTGCTCGGGCTGCCGCTGGTGCGCCGTACGTTCCTGCAGTACACAGAGCGCGACCTCGCGCGCAGCGCTGAGCACCACAGGGAACTCGTCGAGGCGCTGCGCCGCGGGGACGCGGTCTCAGCCGAGATGATCATGAAGGTGCATCTCAGGGCTGCCCAGCAGTCGGTGCTGGAACGGCAGGAGCACGACGCCCACGCAGACGGTTGACGAGCCACGCCGACAGCGCGCCGGTCACGAACGCCCCGGCCACCGGCGCGTAGCGGCGGAAGACGGGCCACACGAAGGCCAGGGCGTTCAGCTCCGCACCGTCCGGCCCCGCACCGCCCTGTTCGGCGGGAGCGGAGGTCGCTGCCGAACCCTGCGGCCGCTGCCCGGAGGCGGCGGCCGGCTGCTCCTCGGCGGCCAGCATCGCTTCGAGATTCGCCGCGAACTGCCCGATCAGCCGCGCCCCCACATCCGCCATCGCACTGCGCCCGAACTGGGCCACCTTGCCGGTGATCTGAAGCTGGGTTGCCACCGAGACGCGAGTACTGGCGCTGCCTTCGGGTGTCAGGTCGACGGTGACGACGGCTTCGGCCGACCCCTTTCCGCTGCTCTCGCTGCCGCCGGCGTCGAGCACCATGCGCCGCTTGTCCGCGTCGCGCTCGCGGAAGGCCGCCGTGCCTCCGTAGCTGACCTTGATCGGTCCGACTTTGACGGTCACCGTCCCTTCGTAGGAGCCGTCGTCCTTGGGGAGCACGCTCGCGCCCGGCATGCAGGGGGCGATCCTCGGCACGTCGGTCAGCAGGGCCCAGGCTTCTTCGGGCGCGGCCGAAACGACGAAATTATTGGTGAACTCCATGCTCTACTCCTCGTGGTGCCGGTGGGCGGCCGTCACGTCGTTCCGGTGGGAAGCCGCCGTGTCGTTCCGGTGAGCGGCCGTCGCGTCGTTCCCGTCGGCGGCCGTCGCGTCGTTCCCGTCGGCGGCCGTCGCGTCGTGCCAGTCAGTGGCCGCCGCCGCGTCCTCGGCCGCGATGCCGCTCTCCACCGCCTCCCCGACGGCGTTGACGATGCCGTTGTAACCCGTGCAGCGGCAGAGGTTGCCGGACATGGCGACGCCGATCTCCTCCCGGGTGAGCGGCTGCCGCGCGCAGACGAGATGGTGTCCGGACAGGAGCATCCCGGGTGTGCAGAAGCCGCACTGGAGTGCGCCGTTCCGGGAGAAGGCGTCCCGCAGCCTGTCCGCGTCGGGGCCTTCCAGGCCCTCGACCGTGACCACTTCACCGCCTTCGCAGGCCCCGGCCAGGGTGAGGCAGGCGCGCGTCGGCAGCCCGTCCACCGTGACGGTGCAGGCCCCGCACACCCCCTGCTCGCAGCCCAAATGCAGTCCAGTCAGATCGAGTTGGTCGCGCAGCAGATCGGCCAAGGTGGTACGGCCGGCCGTACGCACCGTGTGAGGGCGGCCGTTGACAGTCAGGTGAACGGTGATCTCATGCATCCGGTGTCATCTCCTCCGCGGCCCGCAGCGCACGGTGGACCGTGACCGCGTGCAGTTGCAGCGCGTACCGCGCGGTGGGATCGAGGTCCGACAGGTCCTGGCCCGTGTCCTGTGCGAGGGGCGCCACGAGGCGGGCGGGCTCCAGGTCGGCTGATGTTCCGCCGCGGACGGCCGCTTCGGTGGTGCTCAGCCGCAGCGGGCGGTCGGTCGCCGCGCCGAGCCACAGCTCGATGTCCTGCCACGGCCCGTCCGTGTCCCGTTCGCCGAGGGCGACGCCCAGCGACTCCGCGAACTCGCCGGGCTTGCGGCACATCTTGTACATGCCCCAACGCGTCGAAGCGGCGAGGCGCCGCACCTCCACCTCGGTGATCAGCTCATCGGGTTCCAGCGCGGTGGTGAAGAAGCCGAGCAGGAGCTCCCGTACGGGCACGGCGCGCGTGCCGCGTACGGAGCGGGTGTGCACGGTGGCGTCCAGGGCGGACATGACCGTGGGCCACTCGGCGGAGGAGTCGCTGTGCGCGAGGCTGCCTCCCACGGTGCCGCGGTTGCGGATCGCCGGGTAGCCGATGCCGGCGGCGGCGTACGGCAGCAGGCCGCGGGTGACGTCCGGCACGAGCTCGTGCTCGAACCTCATGTGTGTGGTGGTCGCGCCGTAACGGGCGCCGGAGGACGTCTCCCGGCTGGTGCGCAGCGCATCGACGCCGGTGAGGTCGATCAGCGTCGCCGGCTCGGCCAGCCGCATGTTCATGATGGGGACGAGACTCTGGCCGCCGGCGATGACCTTGCCGTCGTCACCGGCGCCGGCGAGCAGTTCGACCGCCTCGTCCAGGGTGGTGGGCCGGTGGTAGCGGAAGTCCGGCGCCTTCATCGGGCCGCCTCCAGCGTCGCGCCTGCCTCGGCGGCCGGCCGGCCTGCCTGGAGCGCCGTCCACACCCGCTCCGGGGTCATGGGGGTCTCGTTGACCTCCGTGCCGAACTCGCGCAGCGCGTCCCGTACGGCGTTGGCGATGGCGGCGGGCGGCGCGATGGCCCCGCCCTCGCCCGCGCCCTTGACGCCGAACGTCGTGTGCGGGGACGGCGTCGACATGTGCTCGATCCTGATCCGCGGCACCTCGGTGGGCCCCGGCAGCAGATAGTCCAGGAAACTCGTCGACTTCGGCTGCCCGTCGGCGTCGTGCACGATCTCCTCCAGGAGGGCGTTGCCGATGCCCTGGGCAACGCCGCCGAGGATCTGGCCGTCGACGATGAGGGGGTTCACCACCGTGCCGCAGTCCTCGACCACCGCGTAGTCGAGGAGCCGTACGTGTCCGGTGTCCAGGTCGACCTCCACCACGGCCGCCTGCGTGGCGTAGGTGAACGCGCCGGTCTGCACGTCCGGCCGGTAGTGGCAGGTGACTTCCAGGCCCGCCTCGACACCCGGTACGTGGTCGGGGGTGAAGAGGAACTCCTTGGCCAGCCGCGCGTAGCCGACCGAACCCTTCTTCCCCACCACGGCGTGGTCGCTCAGGATCAGGTCCTCGACGGGCTCCTCCAGGAGTACGGCGCCGATCCGCAGGACCTTCTCCGCGAGCGCCTGGGCGGCCCGGTGCGTGGCTCCGCCCGACATCACCATGGAGCGGGAGGCGAAGGTGCCGTCGCCGCGCGGGGTGACCGCCGTGTCGCCGTGCAGCACGGTGACCCGGTCGGGCTCGATGTCGAAGGTCTCGCTGACGACCTGCGAGAGGGTGGTCTCCAGGCCCTGCCCATGGCTCTTGATCCCGACGCTCAGGACGAAGCTCCCGGTGGCGTCCATGGCCAGCCGGGCGCCTTCGGTGCCGATGGTGACGGCCAGCCCGCGGGTGGCCCATTCGATGCAGCCGTGCGCGGTCTGCTCGGTGAAGGAGGCGTAACCGACCCCGATGCGCCGACGGGCCGTGGCGGGCAGGGCCTGTTGTCGCGCGCGCCACGTGTCGTGCCCGATGAGGGCGGTGGCGCGGCGTACGGCTTCGGGGTAGTCGCCGCTGTCGTAGACCTTGTTCGCGACGGAGGTGAAGGGCATGTCCGCGCTGCGCACCATGTTCTTGATGCGCATCTCGTACGGTTCCATGCCCAGCGCGAGGGCGAGTTCGTCGATGGTGCGCTCGATGGAGAAGGCGGCGGAGGGCCGGGCGACGCCGCGGTAGGGGCCCGAAGGGGTCTTGTTGCTGGCCAGGCTCCGGGTGCGGAAGCGGTAGTTCGGCAGCCGGTAGGGCCCGGGGATCATCGCCGAGGCCATGGTGGCGTCCATCGTCGCCGTCCACGGGTGCACCGAGTACGCCCCGCTGTTGACGAGAATGTCCGCGTCCACTCCCAGCAGCGTTCCGTCGGCCGCCGCGTACGCGGTGACCCGGTGCCGGTGGTCACGGGCCTGCGTGGAGGCGACCTGGGCCTCCCAGCGGTCCTCCACCCAGCGCACCGGATGGTCGACCTGGGTCGCGATGGCGGCGAGCGCGATCTCCTCCGGGTAGACGGAGCACTTGCTCCCGAACCCGCCTCCCATGTCGGGGGCGATCACCCGCACCCGCCGCGCCTGCATGCCGAGTTGGAGCGCGATCATGTCGCGGATCATGTGCGGCGTCTGCGTCGAGGACCACACCACGAGTTCGTCGGCCGACCGGTTGTAGTGCGCGATCACCCCTCTGGTCTCCAGCGGCACGACGGTCTGCCGGTTCATCGTGTACTCGCGGGTGATGGTGACCGCCGCCTCGCGGGCCGCCGCGTCCACGTCGCCCACTTCGCCGGAGGTGGTGGCGAAGACGTTGTCCGGCCAGTCCTCGTGCACCCTCGGCGCACCGGGCGCCAGGGCCGCGTCGAAGCCGGCCACGGCGGGGAGCGCTTCGAGGTCCACCCTGACCCGGCCCGCCACATCCTCCGCCTCCGCCCGGGTGCCGGCGACGGCCAGGGCGACCGGCTCGCCGACGTAACGCACCTTCCCCGACGCCAGGTTGGGCAGCGGCGCCTCACGAAACCCCTCCAGCGTCGAGGTCGCCGTCAGGGGTTCGGCGAAGGGCGCGAGCCGCTCGGCGGTCCACACCGCCTCACGGTCCTCCTCCGGGACGGAGACCGCGCGGATGCGTCCGTGCGCGGCCTGGCTCCGTACGAACGCGACCTCGCGCAGCCCGGGAAGCCGCATGTCGGCGATGAAGCAGCCCCGGCCCGCCATGTGGCGGGAGTCCTCCCGGCGAGGCTCCCGCGCCCCGACCCCGTGCCGCCGTTCCGGAACGATCCTCTCGGTACTCATCAGGCTCACCTCACTCGTAGTGGGCTGCCGCTCGGCCCTGCCACGGCTGCCGTACGACCAAGACCGTATACAAAAGCAGCGAGATGAACAACGGTAGCCCGCATATCGCGACAGCGGCCCCACCGGCGCTCTACGGCGCAGCGGGCCTCAGCGCGGAGCCTCTACGACACCGCCTGCCACATCCGGCCCCACCTCACCCAGCCTCCTCTCTAGTGCCTAACTACCCTTATTTCAGAGGCGGTAGAACACTACTCCTGACGCCCTGACAGCACATCAGGGCCCATCCAATCCCGGTGGGCACGAAGAACCCCACCCGCTCCCCCACGGACAGAATCGACGACATTCCGGCTCCGCGCGGTCGCCGCCATCCCTACTCGTCGGGGCCAGCATGCCGCAAGTTGTATACGACTCTGCGTAACGAGCCTCCAAGGAGCACTCAACAGAAGGTGTTGATGGTCCGGAAGACATGGCGGCGGGCCAGATACGGCAGACGCGACGACCCCGCGCGGATGACCAGGCCGGGACGGCGGGCCCGCGGGCGTACCGCCCGAGGGGGCTCGGCCCGACCGGCCCGCTCCCCGGGACCGGCGGGCAACCACGACCACCCGGCAGCAAGTCGCCTCACCAGCCCCCGCCCCCTGCCTCTGCCGGGGCGGGGTCGTCCGGGGACAACCCGTCCCCCATCGGCGGCGGACAGGTCAGCCCACGTCGTACGCGCGTTTCGCGAGGGCATCCGCGGCCGTGTAGCCACCGTCCACCGTGATGTCCGTGCCCGTGACGAAGCGAGCGCCGTCGGTGAGGAGGAACGCCACGACCGAGGCGATATCGTCCGGGAAACCGTTGCGCCGCAGCGGAGTCAGCCCGGCTGCTTCCACTGGTGCGTCGCCGTCGATGTTGCAGGGCGATACGGCGTTGACACGGATCCCGGACGGCCCGAGCACGTTGGCGAGACTTTTCGTCAGGTTGGTGAGCGCGGCCTTGCTCGCCGAGTAGGCGAGTGACGTGAAGGAGCCCGTCGTTCCCGCCGTGCTGGAGATGTTGACGATGGAACCGCCGGGCGGCATGGCGGGGGCCAGCGCTGTCGCGGTGGCCAGTGGGCCCCGGGCGTTGACGTCCAGCACCCTGTCCCAGGAGTCCAGACTGGACTCCCAGGGCGTGAACGCGATCACCCCGGCGTTGTTCACGATCCCGTGGAAGGGGCCGGTAGCGGCCAGTCGGCCGAGCGTGGCCGCTGCTCCCTCTCGGTCGAGGTGATCGAGGTGGACCATCTCCTCGACGCCGAGGGTGAGGAGTTCCTCCGCGTCGGCCGCGCCGGTGTTGTACGTGCCGACGACCGTCGCTCCGCGGCGGACCAGGTCGAGCGCGATGCCCCGGCCGATATCCTTCGACGCTCCGGTGACCAGGACACGCTTGTCCGTGAGCGTCACGCGTCCGCCTCCGATGTCACTCGATGCGGCTGCCGTCCATGAGCGGCGGCCAGGGAGTGGGCCAGTCGCCGTGCGAGAGCCAGGCTGGTGAGCGAAGGGTTGGCGGCGCCCATACGGGGAAAGGTCGCCGGCCCGCAGGCGTAGAGGCAGGGGATGGCGGCGAACGCGTGGCCGTCGTCGAGTACGTCGCCCAGCGGCAACGTGCACCCCTCGTGATCCTCGGTACCCAGCGGGCTCGACCAGGTGAAGGGCCCTTCGGACGTCTGAGCGCCGAACGACTCCGGCAGCACGAACGCGTTGGTGCGCACCGGACGGTCGAAGTCGTCGAAAACCAGGGGCGTGGCGGTGAGGCCGAACTCGGCGGCCAGTCGGCGCCACACCTGGTCCAGCACCTGGCG
This sequence comes from Streptomyces sp. NPDC050610, assembly GCF_040654875.1. NCBI lineage: Bacteria > Bacillati > Actinomycetota > Actinomycetes > Kitasatosporales > Streptomycetaceae > Streptomyces > Streptomyces sp. NPDC050610. The sequence goes on from NZ_JBFAIV010000011.1 coordinate 34,789, forward strand.
CTGACGTCCGATGACGTCCCGGTCGGCCGGGGCCGGAGCCGCCGTGACCGTCGTGCGCCATGGGTACTCGCCGGTCGGCTCGCACGCAACGTAACTACCGGTCCCGGGCAGCTGCTCCCCGGTGAGCCGCACGTCGAAGACCAGGACGCCGGGTTCGGGCCTTTCGACCGTGATGAACAGGTTCGACCGATCGGCATCCTCGCACGCGGTCACGTACGAGCCGGGCGCGATGTCCGCCGGGCCATGGGGTGCTCCGCCGTCGGCATCGCCCCCGGCGTCGCGCACACGCAGGAAGAAGCCCTGGACGATGTGGTCGGTGAGCCCGTTCAGCCGGGCCGGGCGGCCGGGGTCGGCCGCGCACAGCGCCTGGATGGCCAGCCTGCTGCTCTCGATGGTCCCGGCGGCCAGGACCACCGAGTCCGCGGAGATCCGGCGGGTCCTCGGGGTCGGGCCGCCGTCCCGGACGAGGACGCCGCGGGCCCGCCCGTCCTCGATGTCGGCCGAGAGGACTTCGGTGCCGCACAGGAACCGGACGCCGCTCGGACCGTCCAGCGCGGCGCCCGTTACCGGATGGCGCCAATGGTCCAGCGGGGAGTAGGCGTACCAGCGGCCCTCGTCGCCGAACCGGGTTTCGGCCTGCGGGGTGCGTGCAAGACGGAAATCCCCGAGCTTCAGCAGCGGTTGCTGCGCATCGAGTCGGTTGGGGTCCACTCCGAGGTCCGCCGCGACCTGTTCGTAGAGCGGTCCGCCACCCCGCCACGCGACGCGCAGATCTGTCACGACCGGCTCCGGCCAGTCGGCCAGCGCCCAGTCCTCGACCGGCAGCGACGCGCCGTACCAGTACAGCGAACGTCCGCCAAGACGCTTGCGCAGACCAGCGTTGACGGTGTAATGCGGGGCGGATTCCGATGTCCAACAACGTTGGAAGTGCGGATCGGCGGCGGGATCGAGGAAGGTGCGCAGCGCTTGCTCGTTCCGGTGCGCCGAGTTGATGTGCAGCAGGTCCTGTGCGGGGCCGGCTTCGATGACCAGGATGTCGTCGACACCGAGAGCGGCCAGCTGCCGGGCCGCTTCGAGGCCGGCGAGCCCGCCGCCGACGATCGCTACGCGGCAGTGCGGTTCATCGGTGTCCGAACCCGTGACGGGCCACTGCCATGCGGCAAGGCCGGGGGAAGGATCAGCTGTCGACACGTTGGGGCTCCCTTGTCTTCGTCGAGTCCGCTGGACACGCAAGGTCTGGTGATCGCTGCTGGTGATCGTTGTCGGTGAGCTTCGCTGCTGTCGGAAGCAGGGGCTTTCCGGTGTCGCGCCGGACCGTATGACAGCCGGACTGTGTGACAGCCTGACCGTGTAGCGGCCGGACCTCTCTCCTCGGCATCTGCGTGGGCGCCTCCCGGGCGCGGTGGCATCACCTCCAGGTCATCCATTCGACAGGGGGACGCCATTACGCCGGGCCCAAAGGCCGGTGATCCGCTTGTAGGACCGCTTAGGACATAACGCGATTGACGAGAATGGCACCGCACCAGAGGATTCCAGTAATGTAACTCTGGATCAAGACTTTCGCGGAAACTCCATTGCCCTGCGACTGGCGCGAAAACGACGCCAGCACATTCCCCCGACATCAGTTCGACATTCCTTTCGCTCCTCCCACTCCTTCCATCGAGTACGAGCACGACCGAATCCCGCCTGCCTTCGCGCACCGGCGCCGTGTTGAACTGGCACCTCGGGGGTATCACCACGACAGCCGAAGGTTTTGTACGGTGCCGCACAGCACGCGGCACCTCACAGATTGCCGTCTAATCATTCCGGTCGGCCTGTGACCGGAGAGCGTATTGAATCCTGTGCAACTGAATTCCGTGAAAGCGGATGTGGCCGAATCAGGTGGCGGAACTTCCGTCCCCCTAAAGGAGGATCGCGGCTTGGACAGCGAATCGCGGGACCGTGTTCGCACAGCTATCTCGGTCACCGCCGTCGACCACATCAGGCTGGACGTGGCGGACATCGACGTCGCCGAACGGTTTTATGCCGACGGGCTCGGACTGTCCAGCGTCGTGCGTTACGATCTGGCCGATCGCGTCATCCTGCAGATGGCGCCGGGCGGCAGACCGGCGGGCGTAGAACTATGGCAGGAACGAGATCTGGTACCGAACCCTCACCCTACTCACCACGTCGCCTTTCACGTCACCGACGTTCCCGCGCTGGTAGAACACATTCGCGCGCTCGGCTACCGGGTCGTCACCGAGCCATTTCAGATCCAGCGGGAGACAGTGGCGTTCGTGGCCGACCCGGACAGCCACACCATCGAACTCAACGACTTTTTGGGACGCCCGACAGTCGGAGCACCGGTATGACGGTCGACACCCCGACCGCTACGGACTACTTGAGCCGGCTCACCACGGCCCTGAGCGAGCTGAACTGGCCCCGGGTTTCGGACTGGGGCGCACGGCTGGCTCAATTGCACAGCGACGGTCAGCGCCTGCTGGTGGCCGGCAACGGCGGGTCCGCGGCGCAGGCCCAGCACTTGACGGCCGAGGTGGTGGGCCGGTTCCAGACGGAACGCCCTCCGTTGTCCGCGCTGGCGCTGCACGCCGAGACGTCTTCGGTCACCGCGATCAGCAACGACTACGGCTACGAGCACGTCTTCGCCCGGCAGGTCCGGGCACACGCGCGGCCTGGGGACATCGTGCTGCTCATGTCCGGCTCCGGTCGCAGCCCCAACGTGCTCCGCGCCGCGGAGGCGGCGCGTGAGGCCGGCGCGGTGACCTGGGCGCTGACGGGACCGGCCCCCAACCCGTTGGCGGCGCTGGTGGACGAAGCGGTGACCGTGACGGCGCAGGCCGTATCAACGGTGCAGGAATGCCACCTAGTGGTCCTCCACCGGATGTGTGCCGCCATGGACGCCGCCGTCGCCGCCATGGACGTATCCGCGACGAACGCCTCCCCCACAACCCCAACTCCCGCAAACGCGCCCCCCGCGAACGCCACCGCCACGCATACCGTTGGTTCCGTCCCGTCCGCGACGCCGCCGCTGTCCGTCTCGGCACCGGAGTCGGAGTCGGAGTCGGAGTCGGAGTCGGCGAGGGAATACCGGCCGACCACGGCACGCGGAGTCCGTCCGAACCTGGTGGTGGTCGGCGACGCGTTCCTCGACCGCGACCATCACGGCCGTGTGGAGCGGGTCGCGTCCGATGAGCCGGCCCTGGTCGTGACCGGTGGCACCACACACATGCGCCCCGGTGGCGCCGCACTGGCCGCTGTCCTGAGCGCGAGGCAGGGCAATCCGGTCACCCTGGTCACCGCGCTCGGCCAGGACGCGGTGGGCGGCCGGCTCCGCACGCTGCTGGACGCGGCGCGGGTCGAGGTGGTCGATCTCGGGCTGGACGGCCCGACGGCGGTGAAAACACGGATCCGCACCGCCGGGCGCACCCTGTTGATACTGGACGAACACGACGTCTGCCCACCGGTCGGGCGAGCGGGCGAAACGGCCCTGACCTCGGCACGGCGCGCGTTGACGGCGGCCGACGGCGTCCTGGTATCCGACTACGGCCGGGGCGTCACCGCGCATCCCGGCCTGCGTACCGCGCTGGCCGAGGCCGCCCAGCGCTCTCCGCTGGTCTGGGATCCGCATCCGCGCGGTGAGGCCCCGGTACCTCACACGGCCGTCGTGACGCCGAACAGCCGGGAAGCGCGGGCGGTCGGCTCCCTCGCGAACAGCGACACGTTGTCCGACGACGTCGAAGCGGCCCGTGCGGTATGGCACGCCTGGGGGCCGGTCCCGGTGGCACTCACCCGGCACGAGCACGGCGCTCTCCTGCTCACCGACGCGGAGCTGCCGCCGCTGGTCGTGCCCACGAAGGTGGCCGCGGGACGGAAGGCCGACCCTTGCGGCGCCGGCGACTTCTTCGCCGGTCATCTCGCCGCCATACTGGCCCGCGGCCGGCTGCCCAGCGAGGCGGTGACATCGGCGGTCTGGGCGGCGTCGGCGTACGTCGCGGCGGGTGGGCCCGGGGCCTTGGAGCATCCGCCCGAGGAGAGCACGCCGATGACCGAAGCGTCGGGCACCGAGCCCGCCGCGGCCGTACACGGGGCGGTCGAGCTCGCCGCCGCGGTACACGCCAGGGGCGGGACGGTGGTCGCCGCCGGCGGGTGTTTCGACCTGTTGCACGTCGGACACATCCAACTGCTCGAACAGGCACGCCAACTGGGTGACTGCCTGATCGTCTGCCTGAACAGCGACGACTCGCTGTCCCGGCTGAAGGGCCCGTCGCGCCCCATCGTGCCTGCGGCGCAACGTGCTCTCGTGCTCGAAGCGCTCGCCTGCGTGGACGCCGTTCTGGTGTTTGCCGAGGACACCCCCGAGGCGGCCGTACGCGCGCTGCGCCCCGCGATCTGGGTCAAGGGCGGCGACTACTCGGGGATGGAGATTCCCGAGAAGGAGCTGGTCGACTCTCTGGGCGGACGCACCGTGGTCGTGCCTTTCGTCGCCGGCTGGTCGACGTCGTCGCTGATCGAGTCGGCACGGACACGCTGATGACGAGACGTCCCATGCCGTCGCCCCAACTGTGCGGACAGCGCGTCAGTCGCGGCGCGGAACAATCCCATTGATGGAATTACCGCAAGAATGGAGAGCACATGAGCATTGATACGGTCGTGGTGAGCGAGGACAGGCTGGACATGCTCATGCCTCTGATCGTCGAGCAACAGCACGACTGCGGAAAAAAGGTCGATCTCACCACCACCCGCACCTTCTTCGAGGGCATCGTCGGCCATGAGGCGAGCTTCCAGATCATGGCGGCCGAAGACGGCGTGGCGGTGGGTTTCGTGATGGTCGATCCGATTCCGAATCTCCAGTTCGCCGACAAAGTGGCGTACGTGCACGACGTCTTCGTGACCGAGCCTCTTCGTGGTGGGCGGGGGATCGGAGCCTTTCTGGTGGCTGCGGCGTTCGCGGAGTCGATGCGGCGGGGTTACGAGTTCGCCGAAGGTGAAACCGAGCCCGACAACCGTCCCGCGCGGAAACTCTATGACCGCATGGCGCAGAAACTGGGGATCGGCTGCAAGGAGGTGGCCTCGGTACGTTATCTGGTGGACCTCCGCCCCGGCATCGAGCGCGCGCGCAGCGAGCCCGATTATCTGGACCGCATCGCCGCCCCCCGGCTCCTCAGCCGTGAGAGTGCTCGGCCGGTGGCCGATGCCTAGAGGCTGAGTCGGAGGGACGAGTATGCGTACCGCGATGGTAGTGATCAACGAAGGCGTGGGGAACGGGATCATTGTGGCGCCGCTGCTGGCGGCGCTTGAGCGGTCTCATCCGGGATGGCGTTACTTCATGGCGCCGAACATCGCTCTCGATACTGAATGGGTGCGTTCCGCCGTCGGCATGCAGGGAGCTTCGGGGGCGTTCCCGGCGCTGTGGCGGCGGTTCCTGCCGGCCGACCGGGAGGCGCTCTGGGGCTTCATCGATCGCGCCGGGGTGGAACTGGTCGTGAACCTCAGGATGGAGTTCGCCGAAGAGGACGGAAACTACTTCGCGTTCCGGGCGGAGGCGGAGAAGAGGGGAGTCGAGTGCTGGGATCTGCACGAATTGGGAAAGCGCCCGCAACGGCTGCCCTTCGGCGAACAGGCCGCCGGTCTCCTGCGCGCGCACAGCGTCCCCGTCGACCTGAGCCGCCCGGCCTGGCTCGCCGACCGGCGTCGGCCACGTCCGGATGTGGTCGGCTGCTACGTCGGCGCCAGTGCCGCGGTCAAACGCTGGCCGCCGGGTGACTGGTCGACCCTGATCACGTACTTGGACGACCGGGGGCTGAGCGTCGAGGTCGCGGTCGGCCCGGGGGCGGACGAGCAGGCGCTGGCGCATCGGCTGTCGTCGGCGCCGGCCGTCACCGACACGGTGTTCCTGCACTCCCTGGAAGCTCTCCGCGACTGGATCGCCGGGCTGGGCGTGCTGGTCAGCAACGACACGCTGGCCGTACATCTGGCGGCCGCGCTGGGGTGCCCGGTGGTCACGCTGTATCTGGCGACCGATGGCGACATCTGGTCACCGGTGGCGCCCCCTGACGTCTCGCGGGCTGTGCAGAGCGCTATCGCGCTGTCCTGTTCCTACATGAAGCCGAACGGCACCTGCCGACGCTATTACGCCGGATGTCCGGCTCCGTGCGCGGCCGGGGTGCGCCCGGCCGATGTGCTGATCGAACTGGACCAGCTGAACTGGGGCAGACCGCAAGCCAGTCATCAGGAGGTGGTCAAATGACCCGTCGGCGCGCGATCGCGGTGCTCGGTGGCCGGCCCGGCAATGCCGGAGCCGATGTCCTCCGGCTGGCGGAGCTGATCGGCGAAGAGCTCGCCAAGCGGGGTTACGGAGTGGTGAGCGGCGGTGAGGGCGGCGTGGCGGCCGCGGCCAACAGGGGCTGCCGGGCGGTCGGCGGCGACACACTCGCGCTGTTGAAGTGGAACCGGCTGTCCGACGCCGAGGAGGGCACCACGTGGGCGCTGCCCACGTCGATGGACCTGGCCCGGAGCAACATCCTGAACTGGTGCGGCGACGGCATGATCGCGTTCGAGGGCCGGTACGGCACGCTCACCGAGATCGGCCTCGCGCTGGACACGGGGCGCCCGTTGCTGGTTCTGGGCGACCACCCGTTTCTCACCGCCGAGGCGTTCGCGGCGCCCACGTGCCGCCTCGTGCCGAACCCTCGGCCGGAGGACGCCGTCGAGCTGGTCGATCTGCTGGAGACGCTGATCACGGCCGGTGAGCAGGCATCGGTACGGCCCGGGGCCGCCGTGATCGAGGACGACCAGGCCGACGAGAGCGGTATCGGTCTGCGCCGTGCGGTACCGGGGGATCTCGACCTGTTCCGCCGGGCGTTCGGCGACGCCGACGTACTGGCGTGGCGGGCGCTGGAACCGACCGACGGAGTGCTCAGCCGCTTTCAGCACGAACGCTGCCTGGTGGTGCTCGAACACGACCGCCCGGCCGGCTTCCTGGAGTACCGCACGGAGGACGACCCGGAGTTCGACCACGTCCGGATCGAGGCGCTGGCGGTGTCCGACGCCGCCGACCGGGGCCGGTCGATCGGGACCCGGGCGCTGCGGTTGTTCGCCGGGTCGGTCTTCGCCGCCGGCCGGCACCGCATCACCGCGACCCCCCATTTTGGCAACGGGGCCGCCGTGCGGTGCCTGGAGAAGGTGGGTTTCCGGCAGGCCGGTGTGATGAGGGCGTACGAACGTCACCACGGAACGTGGCGGGACGCGCTGCTGATGGATCTGGTCCCGAGCGACCTGGCCGCCGGGCCGTCCGGGTCATCGGAGAGCGAGGACGGTCGGGTACGGGCAACAGCACAGAGTTAGCTGCCGCTTCCTCCGTCGAGGCGGCGGTGGCGGGCGAGGGGCGTGGCGGTGCCGACGCGGCCGGGAAGGGGCGAGGCCGGTACTGCGCGGTCAGCGAACTCCGCGTCGGCCATTGCCCCGCGGTCGTACACCCCGTCGTATGACTCCCGTAGGAGACACCGCCCAAGGCGCCACCCGCCGGAACGACTCCCCCGACGCGTCCGGCGGCCACCGCTCCCACAGGTCATCCGCGAGCTGGACAACGCCCGGCGGGCCCGAAGAAACGATGTACGAGACGAAAGGAGGACCGCCATGACCGGACCAGGAATTCCCCGCATCGGCCCGGAGGAGGAGGCCGAGTTGTTGAGCGTCGTACGGGAGCGAGAGCTGAGCCGGTACCGCTTCGACGACCACGACGGAACCGCGCGCATGTCGAAGGTCGCGCGGTTCGAGCAGGAGTTCCGTGCCTTGACCGGTGCGCGCCACTGCCTGGGCATGAACAGTTGCACCAGTGCGCTGTTCGCCGGGCTGCTGGCCGCGGGTGTCGGTCCGGGCGACGAAGTGATCGTGCCGGGCTACACCTTCATCGCCCCGATCGCCGCGATCGCGCACACGGGCGCCGAGCCGGTGCTCGCCGAGATCGACGAGAGCCTGCTGATCGATCCGGCGGACGTGGCCGCGCGGATCACCTCGCGCACGAAGGCGGTGATCGCCGTGCACATGCTCGGAGCGCCGTGCGACCTCGACGCTCTCGGCGCCCTCACACGTGACCACGGGCTGCTGCTCGTGGAGGACTGCGCGCAGGCCGGCGGCGGCACGTACCACGGCCGGCACCTGGGAACGTTCGGTCGGTTCGGCGCCTTCAGTCTCAACGTCTTCAAGACCTTCACGGCGGGTGACGGCGGCGTGCTGCTCACCGGGGACGACGATCTGTACGAGACGGCGTTCGCCCTGCATGATCACGGCGCCGCGCCGTTGCGGATGGGCGTCACCGACGGGCCGCCGCTGTTCGGTCTGAATCTGCGCATGCACGAACTGACCGGTGCGGTCGCGCTCGCCCAGGTCCGCAAGCTGCCGGACACTCTGCGGACGTTGCGGGCGAACCGGGAGAAGTTCGCGGACGCGATCGGCGACCTGTCCGGGGTGACGCGTCGCCCCCTGCACGATCCGGACGGCGACTGCGCCACGGTGCTCGCGTATACGTTCGCGTCCGCGGCCATGGCCGACGAGGTGGCCGGCCGGCTGGGCACGATCACTCTGGGCCGGTCGGGCAAGCACAACTACGCCAACATGCCCCAACTACAGCCGGGCCGAAGGGCCTCGCCGACGTCCGGGACGCGCAGGCCGGACGGTGCCGCCCCGCGCCGGACCTATCCGCCGGGCAGCCTGCCGCGTACGGACGACCTGCTCGACCGCACCATCGCGCTGAGCGTCGGGGTGGTCGACTCCTATCTCGGCAGCGGGGTGGGCATCGACGTGACCGCCGGGGACGACGCGATCGAGGCGGCGGCGCGGCTGTTCAGGACCACGGTCGGGGATGTCGCCAAGGCGGCGTCATGAGGGTGGGGAGGGATGCCTGCGTCGCAGGCGAAGCCGGAGCGACGGCTTCACCGCCGGCCGTCGACCCGGTAGCGGAGGGTGAGGCGGCTCCGCCGGCCGTCGCCGGGCGGGCGTCGCGGTGGACGGAACGCACCACATGAGTATGGTCACCTTCGAGTACGGCGCGCGAGCGGCGACGGACTTCCTGGACGCGCACCGGATCTCGGCGTGGACGCCGTTCCAGACGCGCGGTTGGTGGCGGGCGTGGATCCGGGAGGCAGCGGACGCCGAGGGCGCGACCCCGGTGCTGGTCCACCTGGCGCGTACCGGCCGACCCGGCCTGGTGGTCGGCCTGCAACTGCACCAGGACGGCGGCACGGCGGTGCTGCGCCCCTTGTCCTGGCCATGGGCCGACTACCACGAGGTCGCGGAGGCGGGCGAGGCATCACCCACCGAGGCCGAACCCGGCATCGGGGAGCTGGCCGAGGCGATCGGCCGGTGCCAGCAGGAGTTCGGCGCCCGGCTGGATCTGCGCAACCTGATCGCCGACGGGCCTCTGCAGCGGGCCGTGTCCGAGCTGGGAGCCGCGCCCCGGCCGTCGGAAACGGTCGTCCGCCTCGACCTCACCGACCCCGACGTCGTCCGACGTGTCAGCGAGCGGCGCGACATACGGCGCAAACGCCGCCGTGTCGAGCGACTCGGCACGCTGCGACTGACCTGCGCGGACACCCCGGCGCGGATCGTCGCCCGGCTGCCGGCGTTCATCGATCTGCATACGCGGCAGTGGCGCGACCGGCCCGACGCTGTGGCGCCGTTCGACGGCGGCGTGGTCGACCGGACGTACGCGGCCGTCGCGGCCGAGCCGTCCAGCACCGCGCGCTTGCACGAACTGTGGCTGGACGACACCCTGCTCGCCGCATGGTTCGGCTTCTGGCACCGCCGCACCTACTACGCCTACCGCGCGGCGTACGACAAGGGCCACGGCCGCGACTCGCCGGGGCATCTGCTGGTGGCCGCGATGGCCACCGAACTCGCCGCCCGGGGGACGGACACCTTCGACCTGACGCGCGGTGCCTACTCCTACAAGCTCGAACTGCCCAGCACCCGCGCGCTCACCATGGCGGCGAGTCTGGAGCAGCCGTGCCGGGTGTGACACCCGTCGCCCGGTCGGCCCTCGGTCACGAGGACAGCGTTCGGGCTGCGAATCGGACTGCGAACAACTGCGAGGTGTCGGTGGAACCGTTGGTCGACGTGGAGACGGTCGTGGTCGGCGCGGGAATGGCCGGCCTCGCGACAGCGGCGGAACTCGGCCGCCGGGGCCGGGATTCGGTGGCCGTACTGGAGGCCGGGCCCGACCGGGGCCGTGCCCACATGCAGAACGGACATTCCCCGGCCGCAGCGCTCCGGCTCTGGTTGCGTCCGGAGACCGACCCCGACTTCCACCGCCCCTACGAGACGGCCGGCGGGGTCTACCGCGACCTGGCCGGCCTGCGCCGCCGGGTCGGCGGCCGCTCGCTCTACTGGGGTGGCGTACTGCTGCCCATCGAGCCCTGGGCCCTTTCCGAGGAGTGGCCGAAGACGGTCGTCACCGAACTGACCGAGACCTGGGACGAGGGGCCGTCGCTGTATCAGCGGGTCGTCGATGATGTGGTCGGCTGGGGCGCCGAGCCTCCCGGGGCTCCCGGGCTGACCGTCGGCGCACTGGCCTTCGACCGGACGCCGCACGCCACCCGCGTGGAACCGGCCGGCGGGTGGAGCGCGTTCAGCCCGTTGGCATGGTGGGACGAGGGCGGCGACCCGAGCGTGCGCCGGGTGCCGATCCTCGCGGGCCATGACGTTCTGGGAGTCCGGGTCGAACGCGGCAGGGCCACCGGCGTGCTGGTGCGCACCGAGGACGGTGAGCTGCGCGACGTACGTGCGAACCAGGTGGTCCTGGCCGCCGGTACGGTCGTGAACAGCCGGCTGGCGATCCAGGCCCTGGCCGCCTCGGACTCCGGCGCACCACGTGAGCTGCCGGGGCTCGTGGACAAGCTCTCGCAAGGGTTCACGGTCGCCTTCACCGATGCCGAGCGGCTTCCCGATGCCGTCCGGGCCGCCGCTCGCGAGGGCCACGTCCACCACCGGACCGGTACCGCCGGCACCCGGGCCAACCAGTTCGTGCGCTTCACCGAAAGCGCGCACGGCGCCATCGAGATGACCAGTTGGTCCATGGGCGAGCAGCGGCGCGGGCCGCACGGCCGGGTGCGGTGCGACGACAGCGGCGCATGGCCCTGGCGGACGACCGTGCACGCCCGCGTGGAAGCGGCCGACGAGGCGGTGCGCACCGCCCAGCAATACCTGCTCGGCGAATTGTGGGCGGAGATGGCGCAACTGCTCGGAGTTCCGGCCGAACCGCTGCTCTTCTCGCCGGACCATGGTTCGCCCGACCTCGCCGACCGGCTGACGGCGGCCCGCACACCGACACCGCGCACCTACAGCTTCCCGCTCGGTTCCGAGCAGCACGAGGCCGGCACCCTGGCCCTCGGCGAAGTCCTCGACGACGACCACCAGTTCGCCGCCGTGCCAGGTCTGTACGCGTGCGGGCCGTCGGTGCTGCCACGTACCGGAGCGGCGAACCCGTCGATGACGACGCTCGCGCTCAGCAAGCGGCTGGGAGCGATCCTCGCCGGGTGACAGGCTCCAGAAGCAGCGAGCAGAAAGGGGAATCCCGATGCGCGGAATGCCGATCGCGGTGTCCGGCACCGAATTCACGGAGACCGACGGCGTGGACGGCCTGATCGAGATGGCCGGGGCCGCCCGGTGCGACGCGGTGGAGTTCTGGTACCCGAAGAACGCCGAGCGGGACGGTCTCGACGCCACCCTCCGCGAACTGGACCGTGCCGGGCTGCGGGTGGCCTGCGTATCCACTCCGAGTCAGCTCTACGGCTCCGGCGCAGCGGACGGCGTTCCGCTCCTCCACGAGGCGATCACGCTGGCGGCGCGGACCGGCGGCAACCGGGTGAACACCTACTTCGGCCACGCGCCGGTGGCCGACGACCAGAGTGCCATCGCGGCGTACGCCGAGGCGCTGGCCCCGGTCCTCGATCACGCCGCGGCCGAGGAGGTGGTGGTCGTGCTGGAGAACGAGTTCGACGCGTTCGGCTGGGACCCGGCCGCGTCCGACGTCAGCAGGCGGCCGGTGGCGTTGGCGGAGTTGTTCGCCCGGGTCGGCTCGCCCTGGTTCGGCCTGAACTTCGATGCCGCGAATTTCCTCTGCGCGGCGGTCTCCCCGGCCGGTGAGGCGTTGCCCCTGCTCCTGCCGTGGGTGCGCTACGCCCACGTGAAGGACGTGCGGCGGGCACCGGCGGCGACCCCGCCCGACGGCTGGACCCGGTACACCGATGACGACCGGGCCTACGACACGGCTCCTCTCGGCACCGGGGAACTCGACTGGCCGACGATCATCGAAACCCTCGCGACCGCGGGCTACGACGGATACCTCACGCTCGAACCGCACTGCGCGCGGTCGATTCTCCGGTCCGAGACCGCCAGGGCCGCCGACTACCTGCGTGACGTGCTCAGCATTCACGCGCCGTCCCACCGGTGATCCAGCAGCATCTCCGCACTACGACTGATCGGCGGCCGCGCGTGCTCTTCGACATCCGACTCCCCCAGCGGGCGGGCACATCATGAACCCGCGTGTGCTGGTCACCGGTGCGGCCGGGTTCATCGGCCGGCACACCGCCGCGGCCTTCCACCAAGCCGGTCACCACGTCACCGCTCTCGACCTGCGCGCCGCCCCCGGGCGCCTCGCCGGGCCGGTGCGCCGGCGGTGCGAGTCCTTCACCTCGCGGGCGGTCCTGGACGAGGTGGCCGCCGGCCACTACCGGACCGTCGTCCATCAGGCCGGGATCAGCGACACCCGTGCGGTGGCGGGGCCGGAACTGGACGACACCAACACCGACGGCGTGCTGCGGCTGGCCGAGGCGTGCCACGCCGGGGGCGCCCGGCTGATCTACGCCTCCTCGCACTCGGTCTACGGCGCCCTGAACCACCGGGAGCCGATCCCCGAGCACGCCGACACCGACCTCACACGGTGCTCGGGCCCGCTCAATCCGTACGCGGCGTCCAAGCTCGCCCTGGACCAGCGGATGCGTTCCCGGTACCCCACGGGCCTGGACTGGGTGGGTCTGCGCTACACCAACGTCTTCGGGCCCGACGAGACGGACAAAGGCCCCATGGCCTCGATCCTGTCCCAGCTCCTGCGTTCGGCCGCCGGTACCGGCGAAGTGCGCCTGTTCGACGACTCCCTGACCGCGGCCCGCGACTACATCCCCGTCGAGACCGTCGCCGCCACGATCCTCCGGCTCGCCCGGCAGCGAGTGCCCGCCGCGGTCTACAACCTCGGCGCCGGCTTCGCCGTCTCCTTCGCCGAGGTCACCCAGTGGTGCGCTCGCCTGCACCGCGAGACCGGCGGTGCGGCGCCGCTGCGGGTGACGCTGGTACCGAATCCGGTCGCGGCCGCCTACCAGTACTACACCTGCGCGGAGATGACCGCCCTGGACACCGCGCTGCCCGGCCGGCCCACGGTCTCCCTCCACGACATGGAGAGCCGGGCCGTCGCACTGTTCCACGCCACCGGCGCCCATGCGGCAGCATGACCGGACCGGCGCGCACCGCCGCCCTTCGGCGGCCGGCGGTATTCCTCGACCGCGACGGCACCCTCACCGAACCCCGGCACTACCCGTCCCGCCCCGCGGATCTGGTGCTCCAGGCGGGCATCGGGCCGCCGCTGCGCGCCCTCCGGCGCGCCGGTTTCGCCCTGGTGGTGGTCACCAACCAGAGCGGACTGGCCCGTGGCCTGTTCGACGAGGCCGCCGTCGCGCCGATGCACCGGCGGCTGCGGGAACTCCTGGCCCACCACCGGGTCCGGTTGGACGGGATCTATGTGTGTCCGCACCATCCGGGCGGTACCGTGCCCCGGTTCTCCCGTGTCTGTCCGTGTCGCAAGCCCGCCCCGGGAATGCTCCACCAGGCCGCCGGCGACCTCGACCGTGACTTGGCCTCCTCGTGGATGGTCGGCGACTCCGCCTGCGACATCGACGCCGGCCGCCACGCCGGAACCCGCACCGCCCTCGTCGGCCCACAGCCCCTCGCGGGTGTCGTACCGACGCTGTACCGGACCACGAGCGCCCTGGCACTCACCGCCATCGCGGCCGGTGAGATCCCCCTGTACGAGGCGGACGGCCCGGCGAGTGGTGCCCCGGGGGCCCAGAACGGGGCCGGGCCGTGACGTGAGGAGGGTCGTACGGGTGGGGTTGCGGGCGGCCCCGGTCCCGGTCCCGCCGCGGATACCGCCGCCAACTGTCGGAGACCGCCACAATAGAATTGTCCGTGCACTACCCCTGACCTGCGGGATTACTGGTCAGCGGCAGTTCCTTGCAACGCCCGAGGAGATCCACATGAAGATGCTCATCAATGTTCCCGAGACCGTGGTGGCGGACGCGCTGCGGGGCATGGCCGCCGCTCATCCGGACCTCACGGTGGACGTCGAGCAGCGGGTCGTCGTACGGCGGGACGCGCCGGTGGCGGGGAAGGTGGGGCTGGTCTCGGGCGGCGGGTCCGGGCATGAGCCGCTGCACGGGGGGTTCGTCGGGCACGGGATGCTGGACGCGGCGTGTCCCGGTGAGGTCTTCACCTCGCCGGTGCCGGATCAGATGGTGCGGGCCGCGACCGCCGTGGACAGCGGCGCGGGCGTGCTGTTCATCGTGAAGAACTACACGGGCGACGTCCTCAACTTCAACATGGCCGCCGAGCTCGCCGAGGACGAGGGCATCCAGGTGGCCAGCGTGCTGGTCAACGACGACGTCGCGGTGACCGACAGCCTCTTCACGGCCGGGCGGCGCGGCACCGGCGCCACGCTGTTCGTGGAGAAGATCGCCGGCGCCGCCGCCGAGGAGGGCGCGCCCCTGGAGCGGGTGGAGGCCATCGCCCGCCGCGTCAACGAGTCCTCGCGCAGCTTCGGCGTGGCCCTCAGCCCGTGCTCGACCCCGGCCAAGGGCAGCCCCACCTTCGATCTACCCGCGGGCGAGCTGGAGCTGGGCATCGGCATCCACGGCGAGCCGGGCCGGGAGCGGCGCGCCATGATGACCTCGCACGAGATCGCCGACTTCGCCGTGGACGCGGTCCTCTCCGACCTGCGGCCCTCCGGGCCGGTGCTGGTGCTCGTCAACGGCATGGGCGCCACGCCGCTGCTGGAGCTCTACGGCTTCAACGCGGAGGTGCAGCGGGTGCTCGGCGAGCGGGGCGTCACCACGGCCCGCACCCTCGTCGGCAACTACGTGACCGCGCTCGACATGGCGGGCGCCTCGGTGACGATCTGCCAGGCCGACGAGGAGATGCTGCGCCTATGGGACGCGCCGGTGCAGACGGCGGGTCTGCGCTGGGGCCGCTGAGGAGCCGTTCGGCGGCGGGCAGGCGGCTCCTGCCACGGGCGAGCGGCCTGCCGGCGGCCGGGGTGCGGGCCGGACCGCAGCGAAGGCTCACGGCGTCGGCCGGGCGTATGGCGCTCGGCCGGGCCCCCAGCAGGAGGCACTCCCCACAGGGGCCCGCAGGGGCCCGCAGGGATCGCTCCCCGCAGCCGTCAGTCCCGGTACGGGCGGGACTGGTACAGCCGGGTGTGGTAGCGGCCCTCGGTCTCCAGGCCGGTCGGGTCGCCGCCCGCGAGCCGCACCTGTTCGATGGCGCCGCGCTGCTCCGCCCGGTCGCTGAACAGCCGTTGCGTGTACGTACGCGAGCGGTCCCGCTCGGTGCCGAGCCCGTGTGCGGCGAGGGCGGCGACGACGGGCTGGTACGAGACCGTGCGCAGGACGAAGGCGCTGACCCACAGCGGGGTGCGCGCGCAGCTCAGCAGGGCGTCGAAGGTGCGGTGGGTGATGTAGCCGATGCCGCCGGTGACCGTGATCAGTCCGGTGCGGGCGACGGCGCCGCTCAGCGCGGTGCTCGGCGGTACGTGCTCCAGGTTCTCCGCGTACGCCTGGTCGAGCAGGCCCACCGCCAGGGCGTACCGGACGGCGTTCTCGGCGGTGTCGAGCCCGATGGCGGGCGTGGCGTCGGCGCGTCGCCGTGCGGCGTAGAACGCCTTGTCGCGCCCGATGAGCTCGGCCGTCGTCAGCGCCTCGGCCTCGGGGCCGGTGTAGTGCGCGTACAGGTCGCCGAGGGTGAGGTCGTAGTTGAGGAGTGCGGCGTTGATGCCGTACGAGCAGCACAGGTCGAGAACGGTCACGGGGCCGCCGGCGGCCGCGGTCCGCTCGGCGCGGGTGCGGCGGAAGACCTCCTGGGCGTGGTGGGGGATCTCGTAGTCCAGTGGGGCGAGGCGGCGGAAGTACGCGCGGGGGTCCGGGGCGTCGTAGACATCGTCGAACCGGGTCTTACCCGAAGCGGTGCTGATCCTGCCTGCGGTCATGGACGTACCTCCCAGAGGTGGGTCGGACCTGCCGAGCATGAACGTCTATCGGATGGGCGAGCGGGGCCGGTAGCGGGCAGGGCCCGAACCGGCCACGGGTCCGAGCGGCGGGCGCGGGAATCCGGCGGGCGCCGATTGCCCGGGGCAGGTGCGCGGGGCGCTTGGCTCGCGCCCGACCTCGCGTTATCCCCGAAGCCGCACCCCGGCGGCGAGCAGCAGCTGGCCCGCCCGGCTCCGTGGACGGCCACTCGCAATCTGGCCAGATGCACGACCGTTCGCACCGTCGGTCCGTACCGGACGGCGGTCCGGCCGAACGCGCCGCGAGATGCACATCGGGCTGGCCGCACGCGGCGCACCGACGGAGCAGTCGAATTCAGACCGCTGTTTGTGATCTACACCGACCCTCACAACTCCTCGATTATGGGCGACTGTTCGGTATCCGCTGAGTCCCTTCTTCGCGGGAATGTCCGCCAATAGCGGCAGGCGGTACGGAGAAGTCGGAGCATTCTTCGGATCCAGTGCCGCGACCACCGCTCCCCCGCGCTGACCTGCGTCGTCACGCGCCGCTTCCCTAGCGCCGCGCACCTGGCATCGAGGAAGAATCATGGAGAACTTGTTCACATCCCATGTAAATTCGATTCCCCGTGCCGCTGTAGCAGCCCGCCCGGAAAACCCCCGATCCCGTTTCGTTAGTGTGACGTTAGCGGTTCACCAACGGCCTGCCGGAGGATGAACCAGTACCGCCGAAAGCACAGCATGACCGGACAACTCGGGGGAATCCTTATGTCGCTCGCCGTCAACGCCGTCCGCCGCACCCGCCGCGTCGCGGCCGCCTCGCTGATCGCCGTGGCCGCGCTCTCACTCACCGCCTGCCAGGACGACGGGAAGGGCAACGCCACGTCCGATTCCTCCGCCAGCGCGGCGGCCTCCGGGGGCAGCGGATCGGGGTCCGGCGAGGGCGAGGGCGCAGGCAAGGGGTCGGCGGGCGGCGGCTCCGGGGCGTCCGGTGGCACGGGCGGCGACAAGCAGGGGGCGGGCTCCGGCCAGGGCTCGCACGCCGGTGCGGGCGTCAACGGCGGCCTGCGGTCGCCGGGCGGGCAGGACGGCCAGGACGGCGCCGGCGGCAAGAGCGTGGACGGCACCTGGATCGGCGTCCTCAAATACCTCGCGCCGGGGAAGCTGACCGTGACCCCGGATGACGGCATGGAGCAGGCGTTCTTCGTCGCGACCGACACCAAGGTGCTCGGCGCGGCCGCGATCTGCGCCTCCAACGGCAACGTCACCGTCGACGGCACCGGATACGGCACCTCGACCTGCACCGACGCCCAATTGGAGAAGGCGGCCAAGATGGGCTCCCTGACGGTGCGGGTCACGCTCCAGGGCGGCGTCGCCACCAAGGTCGTCGAGAAGTACCACCCCTGATCCTCACCGACTGGTCTTCGCCGGCTGGTCCTCGCCGGCCGGCGCGTCCGGTCTCCCTCGGGCGACGCGATGGGCTGCGGGGCCTGACCAACCCCGCAGCCGTTCGCGTCGCCCGAGGCGGTGCACACCGCCCGCCTCCCCCCTCCCCCTCGCGCCTTCTTCCGCCGTCGGTGAACCGGACTGCCGCCGCCCGCCCGCCGCCGTTACGTTCTGCCGATGACCTCACGCGTAGCAGTGCTGTCCGACATCCACGGCGTGCTCCCCGCGCTGGAGGCGGTCCTGGCCGAGCCCGATGTCCGGGCCGCCGACCGGATCGTCCTCACCGGCGACATCGCGGCCGGTCCGCTCCCGGTCCAGACCCTGGACCTGCTCGACTCGCTGGGCGAACGGGCCCTGTGGATCAGCGGCAACGCGGACCGCGAACTGGTCCAGGACGAGCCCTCCCCCGACCCCGTCAGCGCCTGGGCCGCCGGCCGGCTCCGCCCCGACCAGACCGAACGGCTCGCGTCCCTCCCCGCCTGCGCCGAGTTGGACATCGAGGGACTCGGCCGCGTCCTGTTCTGCCACGCGACGCCGGGCGGCGACGAGGAGATGGTCCTCGTCGACTCCCGCCCCGCACGCTGGGCCGAGGTCATGGCCGCGGTCGACGAAGGGGTCGGCACGGTCGTATGCGGGCACACGCACATGCCGTACGCCCGGATCGCCCACGGCCGGATGATCGTCAACCCCGGCAGCGTCGGCATGCCTTACGGACGTCCCGGCGCCCACTGGGCCCTGCTGGGCCCCGGCGTCGAACTGCGCCGCACTCCGTACGACTCCGCGGCGGCCTGCGCCCGTATCGCCGCCGAATCCGCCTTCCCTGATGCCGCCGAGTGGGCCGACGCCTATGTCAACGCCCGTGTCTCGGCGGAGGAGGCGATCGCCGTATTCGGCCCCCTCGACGGGCGCGACGCCTGACGAGGCCGCGATCGGCGGCCTCTCGGGGCCTCTCGGGGCCATGAGCCTGCGTGTACGCTGCACGGTTCGCCGTCCGCCGTGGGCGGCAACGGTGAGTGGGGAGCGTCGAGTTGCGCATTCTGTTGGTGAGCGGAATCCGGCCCTGGGACCCGTTCGGCGGTGCCATGCGCACCGAGGTGATCGCCCGGTCGCTGGCCGGACTCGGCACGGTCGATCTGCTCGTACTCCCGCTGGACGGCAAGACGGAGGACCCGCCGCCGGGCTCCGTCTACGAGCGCGTGCTGACGGTCCCGCAGCGCTATTCGCCGCTGGACCGCAGGAGGAACCCGGTGCGGTCGCTGGTCGAGGTCGCCTTGGGGACGCTGCGGGCCCAGGTCCGTATGACCCGCGCGGCTGTACGCGACGAGGCGCCCGCGTGGCTGGCCGGGGCGCGCTACGACGTGGTCTGGTACATGCGGGAGCACATCTGGCTCATGACGCGAGGGCTGGTGGCCGCGCCCTCGGTGATCGATGTCGACGATCTCAGGGACGTACTGCTCCGGCGGTGGCGGTCGATCGGGAAGGCCGACCGCGGCGCGCCGCTCACGCCGCTCCGCCGGCTCGACATGAGCCGGGTGATCGCGCGTTGGGAGAGCGTGCACCGGCAGGCGGCGCGCGGCGCCGACGTGCTGGTCTATTCGAGCGCGCTGGACCTCGGGCGCTCCGGGTACCCGAACTCCGTGGTCGTGCCCAATACATACACGGCGGCGGACGACTGCGCCGAGCGGGAGGCGGACGCGGAGCGGCCGCCCACGATCCTCTTTCAGGGCGTGCTCGCGTACGCGCCCAACGCCGACGCCGCGACCAGGCTCGTGGAGGACATCGCCCCAGTGGTCCGGGAGAAGTTCCCGGACCTGCGGGTCCTCCTCGCGGGCCAGTCCTCGCCCCGCATCGACGCGCTGGGCCGCCACCCGGGGGTGGAGGTGACCGGGACGGTGCCCAGCATGACGCCGTATCTCAAGGACGCGGACGTCCTGGTGGCGCCGCTGCGGGTGGCCGGGGGCACCCGCATCAAGATCCTGGAGGCGTTCGCGCACCGGCTGCCGGTGGTCGCCACCCCGGTGGGCGCCGAGGGCCTGGACGCCGCCGCGGGCGTCCACCTCGAACTGGGCGACACCACCGAGGAGATCGCCGAGAAGTGCGTACGGCTGCTGGCGGACCGGGGCGCGGCCGAGGCCATGGCCGACCGGGCCCACGCCCTGTACCGGTCCCGGCATCTGCCGGAGCACGCGGCACAGCGGGTGCGCCGCGCCGTGGAGCGGGCGGTCGACGGGTGAGCGGGGCAGGCGCGGCCGACGTCAGGCCGCGGTGGGGCGTGGTCCGGGCGTCAGAAGGTACGGGCTCCAGAGGGGCGGGCGTCAGAAGGTACGGGCTCCAGAGGGGCGGGCGTCAGAAGGTACGGGCTCCAGAGGGGCGGGCGTCAAAGGTACAGACGTCAGGAGGTACAGGCGCCAGGAGGTACGGGCCTCAGGAGGTACGGGCGAAGTAGCCGGCCAGCCCGCGCAGGCCGACGACGAAGACGTCGTCGCGGAAGAGCGCGACCAGGCCCTCGGCGTCGCGGGCGTCGCAGTCGAACCCGACGGACCACATGACGAAGGACTCCCCCGTGGTGGTGAGGGGCATGACCTGGAGCGTCGACCGGTAGGAGCGGACGGCGAAGGGGCTCTCGATGATCTCGTACGTCATCGACCGCCGCTGGTCGTCGAGCGAGAGGAGCGTCTCGACGACGATGCTCCCGTCGGCGAGTCGCAGGGTGCGTACGCTCCCGACGCGGTCGTGGGCGTCGCCGTCGCCCAGGGCGCTGTGCGCGATGGCCGGGTGCCAGTCGGGCAGGCCGTCGAAGTTCCTGACCACCCGCCAGACCGAGGGGGCGTCTGCTGGGATGACGGCGCTTGCGCAAGTTTCGGGCATCGGCCTCTGCCTTCGCTGTTGGTGCGGTCGTTCGTCGCGTGACCCGTGCGGAAGCCCATGATGGCAGGAGAGGGGGCGGCGCAGGCGTCAGTTGCCTCGAACCGCCCCCTCTGCGACGCCCTATCCGTGACAGCCCCTCTTCGACAGCCCCCTGTGGCGGCTCTCCTTTGCCGGTCCTCCGACGACGGGAGAGCCGTCGTCACTCCTGGAGCCAGGCCCCGGTCCGTTCCAGCCAGAGGTCGAACAGCGGGGCGTCACCGATGACTTCGACGGCTTTGCCGCGGGCGGGCCTGCGGTAGAGCGCCAGCACCAGGTCGGCCAACGAGCCGCGTACGGTGACGGCGGCGCGGCCCGGGGCACGGGTCCATGTGATGGGGGCGCCGGTGAGGTCGATCAGCCGGTCCGCTTCCTCGGGGCGGACGTCGGTGGCGTGGAGGTGGAGAGTACGGCCGGGGCCGAGCAACTCGCGCTCGCCAGGCCCCTGTTCGAGGACCTGGGGCAGGGTGCCGAACCCCATCCACTCGTCGAGGGCGTCGAGGCCGACGTCCTCGGCGACGGTGAACTCCGCGCCGACCGCCAGGGTCGCGTCGGACCGGTGGACGAGGGTCTCGTGTGTCATGCGCCGGGCCCAGAACACCGGGGTCCCGCCCGGCGCGACGGTCCACACCATCGCTTCGGGCCCGGCGTCGCACAGGGTGTCCGCCAGGCTCCGGGCGCCCTCGGCGAGCCAGCCGCCGAGTTCGCCGGGGGCCACGTCCGTATAGGCGGCGTCGTCGTCGAGCTGGTCGTGGGGTACGGGCCCGGCCGCCCGGGTGCTGACGATCGTGTCGGCCCAGCGGTGGGCGGCGCCGATGTGCCGCAGCAGCCGGCCGAGGTTCCAGCCGGGGCAGGTGGGCACGGGCGCCGTGGGATCCGCGCCTTCGGCGGCCGTTCTCAGGAGGTCGGTCTGCGCGATGATTTCAGCGGCGTAGCGCTGGAGGCTCAGGCGGCTCATGAGGTGCACGCTACTGATGGCGCGGATCGCTCTGTCAAGGCTGGTACACGTAAGGGGTGGTGACGCTGAGCCGGGCGAAGCCGAGCCGTTGCAGGATCGGCGCGCTCTCGTCCGACGCGTCGACCTGTAGGTAGTGGTAGCCGCGCGCCGCGGCGATGCGGGTGCGCTGCGCGATCAGGGCCCGGTAGATGCCCCGGCCGCGCCACCGCTCCACGGTGCCGCCGCCCCACAGCCCGGCGAACTGGGTGCCCGGGTTGAATTCGATCCGTGCCGAGCAGACCGGCTCTTCGCCGTCCATGGCGACGATCGCGGCGATGGTGTCGGGGTCCTCGGCGAGCGGGGTCAGCACCGCGTTCCGCAGCCGCGTGGCGTCCGTCCCGAACACTCGCTCATGGACGTCGGCCATGAGCTTCACACCGGCCTCGTCGGTCACGGCGCGCAGTTCGATGCCGTCGGGGAGGGCGACGTCGGTGGGCAGGTCGCGGACCTCGGCGACCATCAGGGACTCCGGCGGCTCGGGGGTGAGCCCGGCGGCGGCGAGCCGCTCGCCGAGGTCGCCGGGGCGGTCGTGGGCGTAGTGCTTCCACTCGAACTCCTGCCCGAGGGAGGCGAAGTACTCCACCTGCTCCGCGATGGCGCGGTCGGCGGTGTCCTCGGTCAGGTCCGACCAGAGGACGGCGCTCCACCCTTGCTCGCCCGCGCCGACCTGCCGCACCACGCCGCCGACCCGTTCGACGCGGGCGCCCGGCCCGTCCGGCCGGACGTCCTGCCGCATCTCCCGGTCGAACGTGGCCAATACTGTTTTCTCGTTCATTCCCGCACTTCAGCACTGTGCGGCCGGGGCGGCAACCGAATATCGGCCCGGCGCTCCGGCACCGGGCCGGGCTGGTTCGCTACGGGACCGGGCCGGTTTCGCTCGTTACGGGGCCGGGGCCGGGGCGCGCTTGAGGGAGCGCAGGGTGCGGGCGACCGCCCACAGCGTGCTGGGCTCGGTCAGTACGCGCGGGTGTTCGCGCATGTGCGCCACGGCCAGGTAGCGGCGGTTGACCTCCGCGTCGGTCACGGAGGCGAGGACCAGCTTGCCGATGTACCAGTTGGTGAAGCGGTAGCCGCGCGGATAGGGCCCCGTCACGTGCGGCATGGCCAGGTCGCCGAGGGTGGACAGGCCCCAGGCGGCGTCGACGACGACTTCGGCGCGCCGGAAGTACTCCCAGGCGGGCTCGTCCAGCCGCGCGCCCGAGCGCAGGAACGCGGACAGGCAGGAGGCGTGCAGCGCCGCGGACGACATGCCCTGGCCGTACACCGGGTTGAAGGACGCGAAGGCGTCGCCCACCACGACGAGCCCGGCCGGGAAGCGGTCCAGGGCCGTGAAGGTCCGCCGGCGGCTGTCGGCCATCTGGTACGTGTCGACCTCGCTGTCCAGGCGGCAGTCGGCGATCTCCGCGAAGGGGGCGCCGGGCGTTTCGCGGACCCGCTTCACGAACGTGTCGGCGTCCCGGTTCGGCGGCTGGCCGTAGGCCGACAGCACCACCATCCAGCGGCCGCCCTCCACCTCCGCGGCCACTCCGTAGTCCGGCTGGGGCGTGCCCGGAGGCGCCGGGGCGGACAGCGACTGCACACACGCCAGGCCGGGCAGTTCGCCGCCCCGCTCGAAGAGGGCGGTGGTGTACCGGAGGTCGATGCGCATGCGGTCCAGCCGGGGCGGCTGCCAGCCGGCGTGCCGCAGCCAGTGCTCCACCCTGCTCGACCGGCCCGTGGCGTCCACCACCAGATCGGCCGTGATCGTCTCGGTCTCCGACGCGTCCTCGGCCCCCCGAGGCGCGAACCGGGCGCCACGCACCTTGCCGTGCTCGAAGTGCAGCCCCCGCACGAGTCCGGGGACGAGCCGGACATTGTCCCGGCCGAGCGTCCTGTCCCTTATCCGGCTTTCGAGGAACGGGCGGGTCAGCCCGATGGTGGTCTCCTCCGCCACGGGCACCTTGCGCACGCCGTCGACGTAGTGCTCGATGCCGTCGCCGTCGCTCGGTACGGCGCCGTCGGCGATCAGTTCGGCCGTCAGGCCGGGGAACCAGCGCTCCATCTGGAGCCGGCCGCCCTCCAGTACCACGTGCAACTGCTTGATCTGCGGGACACCGGGGCGTCCGGTGTCCGGGCCGAGTCCGTCCCGCTCGATGATCACGACGTCGTCGGCGTGATCGCTCAGAACCCGTGCCGCCATCAGTCCGGCGATGCTCCCGCCCAGGACGATCGCTCGCTGCATACCCTGTGCTCCTCGACTGCTTCCCCCGGGGGAAGCGCTTCGCGGATGTGACTTGAGGAGTCAACAGGCTAGCGAACGCGGCCTCTTGGGCGTCGCTGTTCCGGCAGCCCGGGCCGTTCCCGCGATGGTCGTCTTCATCGCGGGGGAAACCGCCCGAGCCGCCCTGTTCACCGGTCGCGCTTCACCGGTCCTGCTTCACCGGCGCCGTTTCATCGGTCCTGCTTCACCGGTGCCGTTTCATCGATCCCGTTTCGCATCGGTCCAACGGCCTGGTCAGGCGTTGCTGTGGACCGCCTTGGCGCCGCTCGGCGCGCACTGCACCGCGGTGGTCGGGGAGAAGTAGCTGCCGTCCTTGGCGTTCTTCCCGGAGTCGAACTCGTAGTGCAGGTAGGCGTAGAAGCCGATGGTGCCGTTGCCGACGCAGGGCGAGTCGGCGGCGACCTGGTAGGTCATCGTGACCGAGCGGCTGGCTCCGGGCGCGATGGGCGCGGTGTAGTTCACCGCTCCGCCGGGCTCGCAGACACCCGCATCACCCTTACAGGTGAGGAAGTTGAACTTCATCCCATAGCTCACGGTCTCCCAGGTCGGCTGGAGCGACTGGTACGCGAACTGTACGTACGTGGCCTCGGGATTGGTGAAGGTCATCGTGATGGAGACCGTGGTGCCGGGCGTCGCCGTGGGCTTGTCGACCGTGAAGGTGACCGGCGGATTGTCGGCGGCGGTGGCGAAGGCGGGCTGCCCGAGGCCGAACAGGCCGAGGGCAAGGGCGATTATCGCGGACAGACCGAGCTGTCTGGTTCTTGTTCTCCACATGGCCGGGGAGCGTAGAGAGGTCCGCGCCGTTTCGCGCCCCCCACCGCACAGGACCGGCCATGCGCCTCAGCAGCCGCAGGGAATTGGGGCAGGTGGGTGACGTGAGGGCCCTTGTGACACGTGCGCAAATTGGCGGACATGTGCTGCACGGTGTGGTTGGGTCCGGCCTCGGATCAGGCCGACGCCAGCTTTCCGATGGGCGTCTCCACGATCTCGACCGCGCCCGCCCGCGTCAGTCCGGCGATCGCCACGGCTATCCGATCCTTCCTGAACACTCCCTGCACGACCGCCTGTCGCGGCTCCGAGCCGCCACCGCCCAGCCGCCACCAGCGGGCCGGCATCAGGGACTCGACCTCCGGCCACCGGTCCGCCGGGACGACCACGGTCAGCAGCAGGTGCGCCGCCCCCGCGTGCGCGGCCCGCAGCAGCGAGGTCAGCATCTCGATCACGGTGCGGGTGGGCCCGTCGGCCCAGGCGGCGGGGCTGGCGACGAGGTTCACGCCGCACCTGCGGACGGTGCCCAGGATGCGGAGGTTGTTCTGGCGCAGCGAGGAGCCGGTCTCCACCACCTCCATGACGGCGTCGGCCAGTTCGGGGATCTTCGCCTCGGTCGTGCCGTGCGAGTGGATCACCTCGGCGTGCAGGCCCAGCCGCTCGAAGTGGTCCTGGGCGATGTTCGGGTACTCGGTGGCGATCCGCGCCCCGTGGCCGAGGTCGCGCTCGCTGCGCGCGGGGTGGTCCGCGGGGACGGCGAGGACCACGCGCCAGCCGGTGTCGGTCGTCTTCGAGTATCCGAAGGTGTGCACGACCTCGACCTTGGCGCCGGTCTCCTCTATCCAGTCGGCGCCGGTGACGCCGAAGTCGAAGGTCCCGTCCGAGACGATCAGCGGGATCTCCCGGGGCTTGTAGAACACCACGCGTTCGACGCCGGGGTAGTCGATGTTCGCGCGGTAGGCGCGCGGTGAACTCTTGCGCACCGCCAGGCCGGCGGCCCGGAACAGTTCGAGCGTCGGCTCTTCGAGGGAGCCCGTGGGGAGTGCGAGAGACACCATGGTCATCACCGTTCGTCAGTCCGTGGCCGCCGGCCGAGTCCGGGGCCGGTTCGCGTCAGAGGCTTGGAGCACGGCCGACACGTGGCCGGGCGCTTCGGCGGGCGCTATACGTGCAGCAGCCGGTCGATGCCGGTCACCGGGGGCCGGGGCAGGGCGGCCGGGCGGAGTTCGACCTCGCCGACCACGAGGTCGGTCGGCCAGGTGTGGACGATCTCGGCGACGCACCGGCCGACCGACTCCGTGCTGATCTTGTACGGGGTTTCGTCGCCCTCCAGGTTGGCGATGGCGCCCGGCGTGACCAGGCATCCCCGGACGCCGTTGCAGCGCTCCTCCAGCAGCAGCGTCTCCATCAGGGCTTTGACCGCCGCCTTGGTGGCGCTGTAGACCGCGCCGCCCTCGAAGTAGTGGGTGGAGGCGTTGCTGCCCATGGTCACGAAGAGACCGCCGCTGCGCCGCAGGGCCGGCAGCACCGCCTTCATCAGCTGGAAGACGGAGGTGAGGTTCACCGCGACGATGCGGTCCCAGTCCTCGGCGGACAGCTTCTCGATCGGGTCGAGCACCCGGTCCACGGCGTTGGCCACGCAGGCGTCCAGCCGCCCGGTCTCCGCCAGCACCTGGGCCACGCTCTCGGCGAGCTGGGCCGGGTCCGTCAGATCGCAGCGGTGCTCGCCCAGCCAGCTCTCGCCGGCCGGCGTGCGGTTGAGCGAGTGCACCCGGTAGCCGCGGGCGTGCAGGGCGGCGGCGATGGCCCGGCCGCTCCCCCGGTTGGTGCCGGTCAGCAGCGCCACCGGCGCGTCGGACGCTGTCTCGGACGCCATCTGGGACGCCGCCTCGGGTGCCATCTCGGATGCCGCCTCAGATGCCATCGAAGGCCCGCTTCCACTGGGCGACGATCTCCGTGCCGGACACCCCGTCGCGGAACAGGTCCTTGTCGAGCCGCGATCCGTCCGGGTGCCGGATGCGCATGCAGTCCTGGGACACCTCGGAGATCAGGCTGAGCCCGCCGGCCGCGTCGAGGCCGAAGATGACGCAGAAGTCCCAGATCTCCAGCGGCGCCAGCCAGGACCGCAGGACGTCGTTGACGGTGAACGCCTGCTCCCGCATGGCGTCCACGGGCAGGTCGAGGGCGCGCAGGTAGTCCTCGCCGATGGGCTGGTCCTCGGGGTCGACCCGGTAGTCGAACTTCACCACGGGGCGGGGCAGCGGCTCCCCGTCCGGGAACAGGCCGGGGTACTTGCGGGTCGTCGAGCCGTTCGCCACGTTCTTGACGATGACTTCGAACGGCGGCGCGGGGCAGTACCGGGCCAGGTACATGTTCTCGCCGACCCGCTCGCGGAAGGCGCAGTCCACCCCGGCCTTGGTCAGCTCGGCCGCCGCGCGTTCGTAGAAGTCCAGGCGCAACGGGCCGGTCTCGTCGACGAGTTCGTCGCGGTCGTAGGTGAAGCTGCGCAGGCTCGGGATCAACCGGACCAGGCACAGGTCGTCGGGCAGCAGCCACAGTTCCTTGCTGCGGCCGGTGATGTCGGCGGGCTCGCTGTTCGCCAGCCGGGCGAGGGCGTCGCTGTCGACCGGGTCGACGGCGCCTTCACGCATGTCTCTGCCTCCCACTCACATACTGATCGAGCGATTCCGTGCAACACGCTTTCTCACACACCGAGTGTTCCCGCCCACGGCGCTCTCTCACATAGGTACCGAGCACCCGCTTTCCGCGCCGTATACTCGCTTCCCATTTCGCTCATTCGTTCCCGAGGCCGCGGAACCTGTTCGCGATGAAGTCCCCCCAGGTCTCGTCGAGAACCGTGAGCCCCTCGTCCGATACCTGCCACTGCTGTGCCTTGTGCGGCGGATAGGCGAAGAGCACCGACGAGAGCCGCTCGTATTCGGTGTCCGTGTACGTACAGTGCACGCGGTGGGTGGACGGGCGGAATCGGCCCCGCGAAGCGCTGGACAGCATCCTGCCGATGTTGCAGAGCACGACGTCCGACTTCGCGATCACCGGCTCGACCCACGTGCCGTCGTGCAGGATGTACTGCAGCCCCTGGTCGGAGGGTGGGAGCTGGAGGCCGAGGAACTGGATTCCGGAGTGCTCGTGCGCGAGCACCTCCCGGCCGTCCAGGTCCCGGTAATGGATCACCCGGAGGTTGGTCGCGTCCCTGGAGAGGCCGAATTCCGGTGTACCCTCGGGCATCATCCCGCGGATGACCTCGCCGAACAGCGAGATGAGGGTGAACGCCGTGTCGAACACCCCGGCGGCGCGTTCGCCGAATTCCGGGAATGCCGCCAGGACGGCGCCCGCGCCCGCCGGTTCGTCGGCCAGCATGGCGCCGCTCACATGGATGAATTCCTTGGGGTCGGGCACGCCCTTGGCGAGCCGCGGAATCTCCGAGAGGTACGGGAAGAAGCCGTGCGTGCCGCCGTTGGAGAGCTGCGGCACGGAGGTGTACTCGTAGGCGGCCAGGCTGGGGTCGGCCGAGGCGCAGGCCGCCTCGAAACCGCTCATCATGGCTGCGACCTGTGCCCCGATGCCGGGCACTTCGACGGACATGAAGCCCCAGTCGGTCAGCTGGGTCTCGATCTCTTTGGCGGCGGAATGCATATCCTTCCGGAGTTCACCGATCCGTACGGACGGTACGACACCGCTGAGTCGCATCGGGGTGACATCCATCGTTACACCAGGTCCTCTTCTTGGTCAGGGTCCTTGGTTGCACCGAACTCTTCCGTCAGCGCTGTTCTCGGCGCTTTCCCGCAGCACGTCCCGCACGGCGCCCTCGATCGGCACTCCATGCTCACAGCGCGCCGTGCTCGGCAATTCCGATCAGCGCTTTTCGATCAGCATGCCTGGTTCCGGGCAGCGTCCGTCACCATAAAGTCAAAGATTATCAGCGCCTCTGGATCAGTCAAGGTCGCCCGGCTCAAGGTGAGTTGACGACAACCCCGTGAGCACCGCGAACGCCGGGTGACCAGCGGTGAAATCCCGTGGACCGGGGCGGACACGGCAGTAGTCGATCTTTACCGGTGCCCCGAAACACCCGGAATGCTCCCGGACGCCCGCCGCTTCGCACGGCCCGGTAATCCCTTTCTCCTTCGACCGCCTACCGCACCGGCAGCCGATCCCCTAGATTATCTCTGCGTGATTTGCGCGAGCCGACGGGAGCGGTTGTGAGCTACCCCTTCAGCGACGATCAGGAGGAGTTACGGCGCACGGTGCGCCGATTCCTCACCGAGAAGTCACCCGAGCCCGAGGTCCGCCGGCTGATGGAGAGCGCCGAAGGCTTCGATCCCGCCGTCTGGCGGCAGATGGCCGGACAACTGGACCTCCAGGGCCTCGTCATTCCGGAACGCTACGGCGGCGCCGGACACTCCTATGCCGAACTGGTCGTCGTCCTGGAGGAGATGGGCCGCGCGCTGCTCTGCGCCCCGTACTTCTCGACCGTCGCGCTGGCCGCCAACCTCCTCCTCGCCACGGACGACGAGACGGCCAAGCGGGATCTCCTGCCCGCGATCGCCGCCGGCCGCTCCATCGCGACGGTCGCCCTCACCGAGCACTCGGGCCGCTGGGACGCCGACGGCGTCGCCATGGAGGCCGCCGAGGCGGACGGCGGCTGGAGTCTCAGCGGCGAGAAGTTCTACGTACCCGACGGCCACGTCGCCGACCTGGTGCTCGTCGTCGCCCGGACCCCGGCCGGGGTGTCACTGTTCGCCGTGCGCCAGGGCGCGAGCGGCTTCGCGGCGACGCCGGTCCCCACCATGGACCAGACCCGCAAGCTCGCCAGGCTGCGCTTCGACCGTACGCCCGCCCGCCTCGTCGGCGCCGACGGCCAGGGGTGGCCGGCCGTCTCCGAGACACTCGACCTCGCGGCGATCGCGCTCGCGGCCGAACAGGCGGGCGGCGCCCAGCGGGTGCTCGACATGGCCGTCGAATACGCCAAGCTGCGCGTCCAGTTCGGGCGGCCGATCGGCAGCTTCCAGGCGATCAAGCACAAGTGCGCCGACATGCTCGTCGAGGTCGAGTCGGCGAGGTCGGCGGCGTACTACGCCGGGTGGGCCGCCGCGGAGCGCAGCGACGAGGTCCCCGCGCTGGCGAGCCTGGCCAAGTCGTACTGCTCCGAGGCGTATTTCCACGCGGCCGCCGAGAACATCCAGATCCACGGCGGCATCGGCTACACCTGGGAGCACCCCGCCCACCTGTACTTCAAGCGGGCCAAGAGCAGCGAGCTGATGTTCGGCGACGGCGCCTACCACCGCGAGCTGCTGGCCCGGCGCATCGGCATCTGAGCCCGTGACGCGTCGCGGGCCGACGGGCCCCGGGGGCTCTGTCGCGAAGGATTGGGAGAGGTTCTTGCAAAGGGACGTGGCGAAGGACGCAGCGACGGACACCGTGCGACGTGGCGGGGCGGAGGGGTTCCGCCGCTCCGTCCGCGATTGGATCCGGGCCAACGCACCGGCCCCCGGCGGCCCGTACGAGCAGTGGGAGCGGCGGCTGCTGGCCGCGCGGCTGATCTGTCCGGCCTGGCCCAGGGAGTACGGAGGGTCGGCACTCGGCCCGCTGGACGCGCTCACCCTCGCGGAGGAGTGCGCGCGGGCCGGAGCGCCGCTCGTCCAGCGGGGCGTCGGGGAGCACCTGATCGGGCCCGCCGTGATGGAGCACGGCACACCGGCGCAGCGCTCCGCCCTCCTGCCGGGCATCGTCTCCGGCGAGGACCGCTACTGCCTCGGCTTCTCGGAGCCGGACCACGGCTCCGACCTGGCGTCGGCGGCCACGGCCGGCGAGGTGCGCGGCGGGGAGGTCGTCGTCACCGGGCTGAAGGCCTGGGTCGCCGAACCGCACCGGGCGAACATGATCGCCGTCCTGTGCCGTACGTCCCCGGCCTCCCCGGCGCACCGGGGGCTGTCCCTGGTCCTGGTCCCGCTGACGCCCGCGAACGGCGTACGCGTCTGCCGGATAAGGGAGTTGACCGGCTCGTACGGGCTCGGCGAGGTCCGGCTCGACGGGGCGCGCGTGCCGCTGTCGCATGCCATCGGCGGCGTGGACGGCGGCTGGGCGCCCGCGATGACGGCTCTCGCGCACGGCCGGGCCCACGAGGCGGCGTCGGCGCACCTCGGCTTCGAGGAGCGGTTCTGGGAGCTGGTCCGGGAGGCGCGGAAGTCGGGCCGGGCGCGGGAGCCGGAGGTCCGCGCGCAGCTGGCGTGGGCGTACACCCGGATCACGCTGCTGCGCGCCACCGGCCTGCGGATCGCGGCCCGTACCGCCGCCGGGGCGGATACGAGCGGTGAGGCGGCCGTCGCGGCGCTGTTCCGCTCCGAGTTCGGGCGCCGGTTCGGCGAGATCGCGGTCGGCGTCTCGGGAGCCGCGGAACTGGTGCGTCCGGAGGGGGACGGCTACGGCCTGAGCGAGTGGCAGGAGGCGTTCCTCACGGGCCGGGGCGCGACGATCGGCGCGGGTACCGGTGAGGTGCGGCGGAACGCCGTCGCTGAGCGGGTGCTGGGGCTGCCGAAGGAGGCCGGTGGGGGCGGCCGGTGACGCCTGAAACAGGGCGGGCGGAGACCCTAGGATGCCTCGTATGTTTGCCGCACAGCAGTCAGTCGCCGACAGGCTCGCCCGACTCACCCCGCGCGACGAGGCGGAGCGCGCCGACGTCGAGCGGATTCGCACCCTCATCGAGACCGCCGAGGACCCGTGGCCGCGGTCGCTGCCCCTGCACATCACCGCTTCCGCGTTCATCGTCCACCCCGACAGCGGCCGGGTGCTGCTGCGCTGGCACAAGCGCCATGAGTCGTGGCTGCTCGTCGGGGGCCACGGCGACCCCGGCGAGACGGATCCGCTCGCCATCGCCGTGCGGGAGGGGCAGGAGGAGACGGGGCTGAGCGATCTGACGCCCTGGCCGGACGCGGAGATCGTGCACGCGGTGATCGTGCCCGTACCGGCCAACAGCCGGGAACCCGCGCACGACCACGCCGACCTGCGGTTCGTACTGGCCACCCGGCACCCGGACGCCGTACGGCCGGAGCACTCGGACGCGCCGCTGCGCTGGCTGACGCCGCACGAGGCGTACGAGGCCATCGACGAGGCGAACGTGCGCGAGACGCTGTCCCGGGTGGAGAAGTTGTTCGCCGGCTGAATCCGCCGGAACCGGGACGGAGCTGGTACCGGGTCCGGAATCCGCCGGGGCCCAGTGATACGCCTACGCCGCGAGCGGTCGCGCCCGCGCGAGGACGACGGAGGGGATCGCGGATGTACGCAGTGCTGTCGGTGACGGACAAGAGCGGCATCGTGGAATTCGGCGCCGGGCTGCGGGACTTGGGCGCGGCGATCGT
The DNA here is from genome assembly GCF_040654875.1 of Streptomyces sp. NPDC050610. Lineage (NCBI taxonomy): Bacteria > Bacillati > Actinomycetota > Actinomycetes > Kitasatosporales > Streptomycetaceae > Streptomyces > Streptomyces sp. NPDC050610. The sequence continues at coordinate 66,858 of NZ_JBFAIV010000011.1, forward strand.
GGCCACCAGCGGCACCGCGCGGCTGCTGCGGGACGCGGGCACGGAGGCGACGGTCATCGGGGATCTCTCGGGGGTCCCGGAGATGATGGGCGGGCGGGTGCGGGCCTTCCACCCGTCGGTCTTCGGCGGGCTCCTCTACCGGCGGGGCAACGCGTCGGACGAGGACGAGGCGCGGCGGCACGGCATTCCCCGGATCGACGTGCTCGCCTGCAACTTCCGGGATCTCGTGGGGAACGACGGAGTGGCCGGGGCGCTGGATTCGATCGATATCGGCGGCCCCGCCATGCTGCGGGCGGCCGCCAAGAATTTCGTGAGCGTGCTGCCCGTCGTGGATCCGGCGGACTACGGGGAGGTGCTGCTCGCCCTGGAAGCTGCCGGGAGCGAGGTGGCGGCGGTGGACCCGGCGTTCCGCCGGTCGCTGGCGGCGAAGGCGTTCGGCCGCACCAGCGCGTACGACCGGTCGATTCAGCGGATTCTCGAACGTGCCGGGGAGCCCGGCGAATAGCGCCGATCCGATGGGAAGCGCCGGGGAAATCGCCTACTGTGCTGCCATGGATGTTCGGGCTTTACACGAGGAATCGCTCCGCTCGACCGGCCAATTCATCGGCGGTGTCCGCGCGGATCAATGGAACGCGCCGAGCCCCTGCGCGGGGTGGGACATTCGGCATATCGTCAACCACTTGGTGGCGGGGAATCTCTGGGTCCGGGAACTCGGTCTGGGCCGCACGATCGAGGAGGTCGGGAAAAGCCTCGACGGCGATCTGCTCCGGGACGATCCGGTCGCGGCATACGAGGCCTCGGCCGCCGCGGCGGCCGAGGCTTTCGCGGCCGAGGACGCCATGGAGCGTCTGTGGCCCCTTTCGTACGGCGCCAGGCCGGGCCGGGTCTACGCCCGGCAGCGGTTCATCGACGTGCTGATCCACGGCTGGGACATCGGCGCCGCGGCCGGGCAGGAGCCGCGGCTCCCGGCGGAGCTCGTCGCGGCGTGCGCGGCCGTCTTCGACGCACGTCCGCAGATGGTCCAGCAATGGGGTTTCGCCGAACTCGATCCGGTCCCGGCCGGCGACGACCCGCAGGCCAGGCTGCTGGCCCTCACAGGTCGCCGCGGCTGACAGCGGTCGGCGGGAGCGGAGCGGCGGAGTCCCGAGGAGCCTACGGGGACTCCGCCGCTCCGCTCTCGGCGTCCAGTTCGGCCAGCACCTCCTCCGTGTGCTCCCCGAGCAGCGGCGGCCGCCGGTAGACGCCCGACGGCGTCGCGGTGAAGCGGATCGGGCAGTTGGGGAACACCACCGGGCGGGCGCCCTCCGGCTGCTCGACGGCGACGAGCATGTCGCGGGCCCGGACATGGGGGTCGGTGAAGAGGTCCGCGGCGTCGTTGACGGGGCCCACCGGAACGCGGCCGCCCAGCGATTCCGCTATCTCGGCGGTCGTCCGCCCGGCCGCCCACTCCGTCACCACCTGTTTCACGAATTCGGCGTTGGCCACCCTGGCGCCATTGGATTCCGTCCGTTCGTCGCCCACGAGTTCCGGGCGGCCGATGACATCGCAGAGCACCTTCCAGTGGTTGGGGGTCGGCGCGGCTATCGCGCATTTCCCGTCCCGCGTCGGATAAATGTCGAACGGCACGAGCTGCGGATGGCTGTTGCCCGTCGGGCGGCTCACGACGCCGGTGTACGAATAGCGGTAGACCGCCGTTTCGCAGAGGGAGACGATCGAGTCGACCATCGCCACGTCGACCATCTGCCCCTGCCCCGTCTGGCGGGCGTGCAGCACGGCGGAGACGATGCCGATCGCCGACAGGGCGGCCGGATAGAGGTCTCCGACGGTCGGGCCGACCCGCACCGCCTCCGACGCGTCGGAGCCCGTCATGCTGACGATGCCGCCCATGGCCTGCGCGACGACGTCGTACGCCGGCCAGTCCACGTACGGGCTGCTGCCGGTGCGCGGGTCGCCGAAGCCGCGGATCGACGCGTACACCAGCTGGGGGTTGCGCTCCTGGAGCGCCTCGTAGGACAGGCCCCACCGCTCCATGACGCCCGAGCGGTAGTTCTCGGCGACGACGTCCGCCGTGTCGACGAGCCTCAGCAGGGTCTCGCGGTCGGCGGGGGTGGACAGGTCGAGGACGATGCCGCGCTTGTTGCGGTTGATGCTGCCGAACAGGCCGCCGATCTGCCGGCCGGTGTCGTCCTTGGTGAACGGGCCGGCGAACCGCGGGAGATCGCCCGCCGGCGGCTCGACTTTGATCACCTCGGCGCCCAGGTCGGCGAGGATCATCGTGCAGAAGGGGCCGGAGACGGCGCGCGTGAGGTCCACCACCCGGACGCCTCTCAGCGGCCCGCCGGGGGCGGCCTGCATGGGCGCCGCCCGCTCGTGCCCTCTCAGATAGTCGGGCTCGTCCTGCGGACTCGGCTGCTCAGCCAACTCGTTCCGTCCCTTCGAAGGCGCTGATGTCGGCCCGGCACACATACCGGACCGGCCTGATGGTCAGCTCGCCGGTGAGCGTGAGCGCCGACACCGGCCGCGTCGGGCGCAGCCGCGGCTCGCCCCACGCGGCGCTGTCGAATACGGGCAGCGACGGCAGGCCGCGCTCCACCGACTCGATGGCGTACGCCCGCTCGACCTGTACGAGCCGGCTGCCGGCCGGCAGCCGGGCCAGCTGCATGGTGTCCGTGAACTGCACGTCGGCGGCCGAGATGGCCTCGGGGTGCGTCATCCGCAGGTCGAGGGCCGCGCCTCCGCTCCCCCGCACCGCGGCCTTGGCGCCGAGGTGGCGCAGGCGCACCTCGATCTCCGCCTCGCGGACCTTGTACCCCCACCGGTCGGCGAGCACCCGTCCGGCGCCGGCGCCCTGGACGAAGCAGGACACCTGGAAGCCCCTGCTGCGGACGCCGCTGCGGCACACGATCCGGGTCTCGGCGAGGGCGAACGGGCCGGCCTCGCTCTCCCGCGCCGTGAAGACCGTCAGCGTGACCGCCGGGGGGTTCACGGGGTGCAGGCCCGGGGGCAGCAGGTCGAGCCGGGACGCGCTGTGGACCTCGTACACGGCCTGGAGCAGTTCCACGCCGCGGCAGACCAGGGGTTCGGTGGCGAGGTCGGTGACGTACGGGGCGTCGGCGGCCAGCGCCTCGGGGTCCGCGGTGCCGCTGAACATCAGCGCGCCTCCTTGGCGAAGTGGGGCATGACCTCCGCGGCGAACAGCCGCAGGCTCTCCAGCACTTGCTCCTGCGGCACCAGGTCGGTGGTGTTCAGCAGGAAGTTGATCGCGTCCACGCCGATGGACTCCCAGATCTCGATGGCCTTGATGATCTGGTCGGGGCTGCCGATCGCGATGCCGTCGGGGATCGGCCGCTGCTCGCCGGGGTCGTCGTGCCGGATCTGCGCGACGCTGCCCGCGGCCAGGTTGCCGAGCGACCGGTAGGCCGGTGTGGGGTAGACCTCGCGGGCCCACAGCAGATGGCTGTTGAGCAGGCCGAAGCCGGTGAACATCGGCCCGCCGATCCGGCCCGCGACGGCGTCGTCCTCGTGGCAGAAGAGGTAGTTCATGGTGGCGACCTGGTCGTTGACGGCCGCGCCGACGGGCTCGCACTGCTGGATCCGCCTGCGGTAGTCGGCGGTGCGCGCCTCCTGCTCCTTGAAGCTCGCGGCGGCCACGCCGAGGCAGCCGATGCCCCGGTCGGCGGCGTCGCGCTCGGTCCCCGGCGAGGTGACGGTGACCCACAGCGGCGGGTGCGGGTCCTGTACGGGTTTCGGGACGACGGGCCGCTCGGGGAAGGAGAACGTGGTGCCCTCGTACGCCGTGCGCTCCTCGGTCCAGAGCCTGGGCAGCACATGGACGTACTCGTCCCAGGAGATCTTCGTGCTGTCGGGGTCGGCCAGGAATCCGCCGAGTTCCGTGATGGTCGACGCCCGCGCGGTGCCCACGTCGAGGCGGCCGCCGGAGACGATGTCGAGTACGGCGGCCCGCTCCGCGACCCGGATGGGGTGGTTGATCTGCGGTACGCATACGACGCCGCCATGACCGACCCGAATCCTCTCGGTCGACATCGCGGCGGCCGTCAGAAACACCTCGGGAGCCGAACAGTGGGAGTACTCCTGGAGAAAGTGGTGTTCCACCGCCCACGCCGTGGTGAATCCCAGTTCATCGGCCAGCCGGCACTGTTCCAGCGCGTCCCGGTAGGCCTTTGTCTCGGCATCGCGCGTCAATGGCTGCGGTACCGAAAGCTCGAAGAAGATTCCGAATTTCATGTGCCGCTCCTGTCAGGCCCCCGCGGGCCTTAGCACCCGTACTCCTCCGGCGAGGACCACGATGGGCTGGACGATGGCGCTGATGTCGCTCAGGGGGTCGCCCCGCACCGCGAGCAGATCCGCCCGCCTGCCCGGCGCGATGACGCCCGTATCGCTGATTCCCAGATGTTCCGCGGCCCCGGAGGTCGCCGCCGCCAGCGCCTGGCGTGCGGTCATTCCGATGCCGTCGTCCCCTACGAGGGCGGCGAGATCGGCCGGGTAGCCGTCGAACTGCCGCTGGGGCACCCCCGCGTCCGATCCGGCGACCACCGGCGCCCCCGCCGCCAGAAGATTCCGGAAGACCTCGCGGATCTGCACCTGTTTCTCGTGGAACCGCGCGGCGACCGGCGAGGGCGTGCCGGGCGCGGCGCCGCGCATCCGGTGCATCGCGCCGCTGATGGTGGGGACGAACGCGATGCCGCGCTCGGCCATCAGTTCCGCGGTGGCCGGGTCGTACTCGATGCCCCGCTCGGTCTCGAACAGGCAGTGCTCCAGCGTGTGCGCCCCGGCGTCCGCGGCCCGGCGGATGCTCACGGGGTCGTAGGCGTGGACCGCGACCCGCACGCCGAGCCGGTCGCTCTCCTCGACGCAGGCCCGGACCTCTTCCTCGCTGTACTGGGGGCGCAGCGGGTTGCTGCGCGGGGTCAGGTTGCCGCCGCTGAGCATGAGTTTGATCCAGTCGGCGCCGTCGCGCACCTGGCGCCGGACGGCGACGCGGACCTCGGCGGCGGTGTCGCATTCGTGGCTGAACCAGTGGCAGTGGCCGCCGGTCACCGTGATCGGCCGGCCGGTGGCCAGCACTCGCGAGCCCGGTACGAGGCCGTCGGCGACGGCGGCGCGCAGCGGGAAGGCGACCTCGTTCACCGTGCCGAGGTCGCGCACCGTGGTGACGCCGGATTCGACGGAGGCCCGCAGGTTGCGCACCGCCCGTACGGCCAGGGCCGCGTCTCCGGCGCGGGCTTCGCGCCGGTAGTCGCGGATGGGGGTGTCCGCCCCCGAGAGGGCCATGTGCGCGTGGCCGTTGACGAGGCCGGGGAGCAGGGTGGCGCCGGGCAGGTCGAGGTGGAGGGTGTCCCGCGCGGCGTCGTGGCCGAGGTCGGCGCGGCGTCCGACGGCGGTGATCAGTGCGCCTTCGACGCGGACGAAGCCCTCGCGGATCGGCTCGGGCGCGGTGCCGTCCCAGACCCGCTCGGCTGTTATCAGGCATCGGTTCACGCGTTGCTCTCCCATGTCCCGCCACCTCCTCTCCGAGGCGGGCGCCGGGCCGGGGCGCTCGTCGTCCGCCTCCCCCGCCGTCGGCGGGACGGCGGTGGTGAGTTCATCCGTCGACATCGCTCTCCTCCGGCCGGCGGGTTTTCGCCGCCGTTCTCCGCTGCCATCCGGTCCGCACACCCGCCTCGTCGGTTTCTCACTCGGGGCCCGCGCTCATCTCTTGGAGAGCAGCGAGGTCTCGGAGAGCGAGACCGTGTCCCGGCGGTCCGGGCCGACGCCGGCGGCGACGATCTCCACGTCCAGGAGCTCCGACAGCCGGTCGATGTACCGCCGGGCGGCCTCCGGCACCGCCTCCGCGCCCCGGCGCGCGACCTCGGCCCAGTCCTGCTCCGGCCAGCCCGGCAGCTGTTCCAGCACGGGGACCGCCGCCGCGGCGTCCTTCAGCCGCACCGGGTAGGCGTCCGCGGTCCGCCCGTCCACCCGGTAACTCGTGATCACTTGGACCTCGTCCAGGCCGGCCAGCACGTCGAGGTTGGTCAGCACCAGTTCGGAGATGCCCTCGACCTCGATGGCGCGCCGGACCATGGGGGCGTCGAACCAGCCGACCCGTCTGCGGCGGCCGGTGACCGTGCCCCACTCCCGGCCGCGGCTGACCAGGTGTTCGGCCGCCGCCCCGGTCAGCTCGCCGACCAGCGGGCCGCCGCCGACCTGGACCATGTACGCCTTGGCAACGCCGAGGACGGTGAACTGCTGCGCCGGGGAGGTGCCGGTCCCCACCGTCACCCCGGCGGCGCCGGTGAAGCCGCTGGTGACGTACGGGTACGTGCCCTGCTCCAGGTCGAGGCCGAAGCTCTGCGAGCCCTCGTAGACCAGGTACGCGCCCTCGGCCCGCGCCCGGCGCAGCCATGTGGAGGTGTCGCACAGATACGGCTCCAGCCGGCGGCCGGCCGCCCCGTACTCCTCGACGAGCCGCGCGACCTCGTCGGCCGCCGGTTCCTTGCCGTCCGGCCGGCCGAAGACCCGTTCCAGCAGGGCCCTCTTGAGCGGGACGATCCGGGCCAGCCGGGCGCTGAGCAGGTCCTCGTCGAGCAGGTCGACGAGGCGCAGTCCGATCCGCGCGACCTTGTCCTCGCGGCAGGGGCCGACGCCGCGGTGGGTCGTGCCGATCCGGCCGGTGCCGTCGGCGAACCCGGTCGCGGCCGAGGTGGCGAGCTCCGCGCCGCGCCAGTCGTCCTGGGCGATGTCCTGCTCGATGTGGTACGGGAAGATCACGTGCGCGGACTCGCTGAGGCGCAGGTCGAGGTCGAGTCCGCTGTCCCGTAGCCCGGCCAGCTCCGTGATCAGGGAGCGCGGGTCGATCACGCATCCGCTGCCCAGCACCCCGACGGCGCCGCGCAGCACCCCGGCGGGTACCTGTACGAAGCGGTGCTCCCCGCCGTCCACCACGACCGTGTGCCCGGTGTTGGGGCCGGCCTGGTAGCGGACGACGGCGTGCGCGCCCTCGCTGACCAGGTCCGTGATCTTCCCCTTGCCCTCGTCGCCGGCCTGACAGCCGACAATGACCAGGTCCATCACGCACCGCCCCGGCCCGTGCCGGGCACGGCGTCCGCGAGCCGCCGCACGACCTCGTCCAGTGGGCGGGCACCCCATACGCGCGTACCGGTCCAGGCTTCGCACAGCGAGCGGTACATCTCCGCGGCCAGGTCCACGACTTCGGCGGGCAGCGGCGGCGGCGCGGGCCAGTCGGATCGGGGGCGGCCGTCGCGCACCCACTCCTCGACCCTGCCTTGGAGGCCGCTCGCGGCGTAGTGGTCGCGGAGGACCTGCTTGCTGACGTGAGCCCCGTCGAGGAGCAGCCGGGCCTCGTCGGGCGTTCCGGCGTGGTCGACGAGGATCAGCGCGCCCCGGTCGTCGCGGCCGAACTCGACCTTCCCGTCGGCGTGTACGAGTCCGACGCTCCGCGCGTGCGCCGTCACGATCTCGTCCACGGCGCGGGTGCGCTCCTCCAGGGCGGTCTGCTGGGCTTCGTCCAGGCCGCCGGTCTTGGCGGCCTCGCCGCGGTCGATGAAGCGGTCGATCTCCTCCAGCTTGGTGGTGTATTCGATGGCCGGGCGGTCCAGGACGGCGCCCGGTCGGGGCGGTGCGGTCAGCCCGATGTCGGCCGGTGCCAGCCGCCCCAGTTCGAGGCGGCGGAGCACGGACGAGCCGGGCGGGATGATGTTGCGGAAGATGACCTGGAGCGGGATCAGGTGGTTGGCGTCGGTGGGCGCGAGCGGCCGGTGCCGCGGGTCGATGACGCGCAGGAGGGTGAACTCCAGCTGGTCGGGCGGCTGGAAGGCGCGGTAGTGCGTGGGGATTCCCGCGCGGGCGAGCAGGTCGAAGTTGAAGGCCGCGATGCGGCAGCAGGCCTCGCCCTTGTCCGGGATGCGGTCGGGCATCTTTCCGTAGTGGAAGACGGAGTAGTCGTCGGTGAACTCGAACAGCCCCACCCCGCTCCGGCCGGGCTCCGGCTCCCGCCGGGTGACCAGGTTCTTCGTGGAATACCTCTTCGGCAACGCGCTGTCCTCCCGCTCGCGGTCTCTCAGTCGGCCGAGGGGTCTTTCAGTCGACCAGGGACAGGTCGTCGAGTGCGGGGATCCACTCGACGGTGGCGGGCGCGTTCCGCGCGCCGCTGAACCAGAACTCGCGCACCACGCCGCTCTCGCGGAGCTCCGTGAGCCGCTCCACCGCGGCCTGCGGGCGGCGGGTGAAGGCGTAGCACATCGGGCCTTCGGAGCTCATCGCGATGGCGTCGATCTCCTTGCCGGTCCGGGCCTCTTCCAGCAGGAACTTGACCTGGTCGGACTGCATGTCGATCTGCTTCTGCTTGAAGTAGCTCTCGTAGGTGAGGAAGTTGACCGCCTCGCAGAAGGCCCGGTAGTCGGCCTCCATGACGGAGGTGGCGAGGTTCATCAGGACGGCGTGCGCGGTGCGCCGGGCCTCTTCGGCGGGGATCGGCAGCGTGCGGGCGAAGAACTCCCGCTCCACCTCGCCGTGCATCTGGTGGCCGTTCGGGATGATCACGAGGATCGGCCAGGACGGGAACTGCGTCGAGATCAGGACCGGCGGGCGGCGCCCGCCGCCCGCGTACCGGGTCGGCACGAGGTAGCGCTTCGGGTCGTCGGAGAAGTCGTCGGGGTTGCGGTGCCCGCCGTCGACCAGGAATCCGCCGCGCTCGATCAGGTTGGGGCTGGCGCCGGAGGTGCCCGCCCGTCCCGCGGCCCGGGCGATCTCCGCGCCGTCGATCGGGCGGCCGGTGAACTGGGCGTATGCCCGGCCGACCGCGACCGCCGTGGTGGTGCCGGAGCCGAAGCCGGTGTGCGGCGGCAGCCCCTTGGTGATGACGACGCGCGCGGCGGGCCCGTCCCACGCGGCCCGCAGCCGGTCCAGGAGCGCGGTCACGGCCTCGGCGTGGGCCGCGCCGTTCTCGTCGGTCTCGACCGTGTTGTTCTCGGCCGGGAGGACGAGGGCCTCGAAGCCGGGTGAGCGGAGCGCCATGGAGGCCATGCCGTTCCGCCGGCCGGTTTCGCCGTTGAGGTCGATGAGGGTGAAACTGACGCGGCATCCGGTGCGGATGCGGACGCCCCATTCCTGCGAGTTTGCCTCGGACATTTTCTCTCCCTCGCGAAGTGGTGGCGCCGGTTATTTGAGTGCGTCCTCGCCGGGGATTTCGACGACCAGGTCCGCGTATGCGGCGCCGGATTCGATCAGCTCCCAGCGCTGCATCCACGCGTAGGACTTCTCGAACTCCTCGCGGGTGTACGGGGCCGGCTCCGCATAGCGCAGCCGGGGCAGGTGGAAGTCCTCCGGCGTGAGCACGCCGTGGAACTCCTCCGGCAGCGAGTCGATCAGGTAGTGCAGATACCGGCGCTTGTCGGCGTTGATGTCGGCGACGGCACGGCCGATGGCGCGGTTGCAGGCGGCGTACACGGCGGGGTCGAAGTCGGGCGCGGCCAGTTCCAGGCCCGCGTAGTGGGTCTCGATGACCTTCTGGAAGCCCTGTTTCTCCGCGAGGGCGATCCATGGCTCGGAGAGCGCCACGACGGCGGCTTCGCCCTTCTTGACGGCGTGGTAGCCGTCGATGGTGTGGTAGCCGACCGTCTTGATCTCCGGGCCCGTCAGGAACCCCTCCAGCATCTGGATGGCCGCGTAGTGGTTGCCGTTGTGGAAGCTGACGGCGATCGGGGCGTCCGCGAGCGTCTGCGGGTAGGTGTACGGCGAACCGGGCGCCGCCATCAGGGCCATGACCGCGATGGAGGACCGCTTGCCGATGATCTTCGCGCCGCGCCGGCTGTCGTGGGCCCGCCGGATCTGCCCCCATTCACAGGCGCGGTACAGATCCACCTGGCCCTCCTCGAAGGGCACGTGGTTTCGGATGGAGTCGACGAGCTGGTGGTCTTCGGCGGGCTCGGTGAGGGTCTGCTCGGCCCGGTTCTTGACGAATTCCACTTCGATGTCCTCGGCCGCGAAGTAGCCGTGTTCTTCTGCCACCAGCCAAGGGAGTGCGAAAACCGCGGAGGGACCAATTCCTTCGGTGCGAACCGTAGTCGTCACGTCGACGATCTCCTTCTCACAAAGGGGGTTTTCTCGCCCGGTCAGGCTAAACACATCGGTGCGGTCGGAGCAAGCGCCGTTCTGTTCAACAGAATTGGTTCGTCAGTAATGCCGCAAGGCACACGGGGATGGTCGCGGGACAGCGGATAAGGGAGTCAAGGAATGTCGTCGGTCCGGGTCATCAATGCCTGGCCTCCGGTGGGTCCTCGGACGGGTGCGCGCGCCTGCCTGACCTTCAGCACCGCCCGCGCCCTGCCGGTGCCGAGCGCGAGGCAGACGGGGTGCTCCTCGCCGGAGAGCAGGCCGTACAGGAATCCCCCGGCGAACGCGTCCCCGGCCCCGAGCGCGCTCGGGGCCGCAACGATCTCCTCGCCGGTCATCAGGTGGCGGCCGGCGGGGCCGTGGACGATCGCGCCGCGGCTGCCCAGCGTGACGACGGCCAGCACGCCCCGCCGGGCCAGGTCGGCCGCCGCGTCGTCCGCCGTGGCCCTGCCGGTGACCGCCGCGAACTCGGCTCCGTTGCCGAGGACGACGTCCACTCCGGCCGCCAGGACGGCGTCGAAGCGCTGCCGGTGCTCCAGGACCAGCCGCCGGTCCGAGAGGGCCAGAATCCGGGCCGCGCCCACGGCGGAGGCGTAGGCCATGGCGGCCCGTCCCACCTCCAGCCCCTCGTCGGCGGCGAGCAGATACCCCTCGAAGAGGACCGCGTCGCACGGCCGCGACCGGGCGAAGTGGGCTGCCACGCCGTCGCGCAGGACCCGCAGCCGCCCCGGTTCGCCCTGCCAGATCAGAAAGGCGCGCTCGCCGTCCGGCAGGAGCAGCACCAGGCAGCGGCCGGTCGCTCCGTCGCCGCCGGGCGGCAGCGGGACGCGCACGCCGCGCGCGGCGAGGTCGGCGCCGATCGCCCGTGCCAGGTCGTCCGTCATCGAGGCCGTCAGCAGCGACGCGTGCCCGCCGCTGGCCGCGAAGGCGACGCAGGTGTTGGCCGCGCTGCCGCCCGCCGTGGCGGCCACCGGGCCGTCGGCGAGACGGGCCACCGCGGCCTCCAGGGCCGCGCGGTCGCGGAACGCCGCCGTGCCGGGGGCGACGCCCAGGGCCTCGCACGCGCCCGGCCGCACCGCGACGACGATGTCGGCGAGCGCGTCCCCTACGGCGACCAGGCGCGGGCGGTCCATCAGAAGTGCTCCGCCAGCTCGGAGAAGCGGTCGATCTGGAGCAGGTGGTCGGGGGCTTCCGGTACGGGCTGCCGCTCCAGCACCCAGGTGTCGGGGTGCGGTACGTACACGGCGCGGAGCCCGGCCGCGAGCGCGGGCACGATGTCGGACTTCGGGGAGTTGCCGATCATCCAGGTGCGGTCGGCGTCGGCCTTGGCCTGCTCCACCACCGTGGTGTAGGTGTCGACGGTCTTCTCCGGTACGACGACGACGTCTTCGAAGAGCGGCGCCAGCCCGGACCGTTCGACCTTGGTGGTCTGCTCGTCGAGCTCCCCCTTGGTCAGCAGGATCAGCCGGTGGCGGCGCTGGAGGTGCGAGAGGGTCTCCCGCACGCCGGGGATCAGCACGGGCACCTGGTCGAGGATCCGGTCGCCGAGTTCGGCGATGGCCTGTGCGTGGTCGACGGAGGCCACCTGGGCGTGCACGCGCTCATAGCATTCGTGCAGGCTCCGTACGAAACTCTTGGCGCCGTATCCGTGCACCTTGCAGTTCGCGGTCTCGATCTCGTCGAGCATGCGGCGCAGTTCGGCGCGGGTCGTCCGGTCGTGGAACACGAGGTCGATGAACTCCTCGATGGCACGCTCGAAATAGATGTTGTTCTCCCATAGCGTGTCGTCCCCATCGACGAGCAGACACTGGTTGACGATCAAGCTCAGCCCCCAACGGGTGATCACACGGAACTCGGGTGAAAGGCCATCTGCCGCGTCGCACAAGGACGTTCGGCGTTCGGTGTTGCTGTTCGGCCTTGAGGAAAATTATGCCTCACACGAGCTTCGGGATCACCTCGTTCGTCAACAGCAGGAATGAGCTGTGGCTGAGCGGAGCGCAGAGCAGGTAGTGCAGCCCTATCTGTTCCTGAAGGGCCTGAATCCGCTCGGCGACCCGGGCTGGGCTGCCGTGAATGATGACGTCGTCCACATACCGTTCCACCGCGCTCCGGCGCGCCCCCTCGTCCTGGGGCGGCGATCCCGGCCGCAGCCGCTTCGAGTATTTGCGGCGGGAGGGATCGCTCATCGATCCCACGGTCCACTGCGCGCCCCGCAGGGCGATTTCGCGGGCCTCTTCGTCCGTCGGCGCGACGGCGATCAGCCGCGCCATAGGGGTGACCCGCCCCTCCACGGAATGCCCCGCGTCCGCCAGCCCCGCGCGATAGGCCGCGTATTTCACGCCGATGTCCACGTGGGTGGAATGGGGGTCCATGAGGATGGAGTAGCCGGCCGACGCGGACCAGGCGATCGCGTCGGGCGACGAGGACGCCAGCCAGACCGGGGGGTGCGGCTGCTGGAGGGGCTTGGGCAGGACTTCGACGTCCTCGAACGTGTGGAAGTCGCCGTGGTAGGTGAGGCGGTCGTCCTGCCAGGCGCGCAGCACGATGTCCACGTTCTCGCGGAACTTCGCGTAACTGCTGTCGAGGTCCAGGTCGAACACCTTGAATTCGCCGGGGTCGTTGCCGCGCCCCGCGCCCCAGTTGACCCGGCCCCCGGAGACCACGTCCAGCAGCGCGATCTCCTCGGCGAGGCGCAGGGGGTGGTACATCGAGGCCAGGGAGACGGCGGTGCCGATCCGCAGCCGCTCGGTGCGGGCGGCCACGAGGGTCCCCATGACGCTCACCGAGGGCGAGACGGAATACGTCGTGAAATGGTGCTCGGCCAGCCATACGGCCTCGTACGCACCGGACCGTTCCATGATGTCGATGCGGTTCAGCGCCCGGTCGTAGACGGTCGGCAGGGGATGTTTTCTGCCCGGCCAGGAGAAGAACTGCAACACGCCGAATTGAAGCCGCCCCCGCACGGGCGCGACATGACCAGTCGATGAGTTCATGGCAATCATCCGAGTTTCGAGGAGCGCTTGTAGGAGACCTTGGGATCCGTCAGCACATTCACGAGATAGGGCACTCCCGCCGCGAACGCGCGGCGCAGTGCCGGGGCGATGTCCGCCGGGCGTTCGACCACTTCGCCGGCGCCGCCGAGCGCCTGGACGAGCTGGTCGTACCGGCACCCCGGCCGCAGATCGGCGGCGACGTCGCTGCCGTAGAGGTCGTTCATGGGGTGCTTCTCCAGCCCCCAGATGCCGTTGTTCCCGACAATCATGGCAACGGGAAGCCGATGGCGTACGAGGGTGTCGACGTCGCTCGCGGAGAAGCCGAACGCGCCGTCGCCGAGGAGCAGCGCGACCTGCCGGCCGGGGTGGCGGAGCCGGGCCGCGGCGGCGTACCCGACGCCGTTGCCCAGGCAGCCGTACGGGCCGGGGTCGAGCCAGTGGCCGGGGAGGTGGGAGTCGAGGAACTTGCCGGCGTACGACACGAAGTCGCCGCCGTCGCCGACCACGACGGCGTCCTTCGCCAGCTGCGCGCGCACCTCCCCGATGACCCGCGCCGGGTGTATGGGGTCGCTGTCCGAGCCCAGTTGGGCTTCCTCGGCGCGGCGCAGGGCCCGCTCCCGCTCCCGCAGCCGGCCGATCCACTCCTCGTGGCCGCGGCGCTCGCCGCGCCACGCGGCCATGGCCCCGAGGATCGCGGTGAGGTCCCCGGCCGGCGCGGCGGCGGTCGCCACGTGGGTCGCCCGCTGCGCCGGTTCGTCGACGATGTGGACGACCTGTGCGTCTCCGAACCGTCCGAAGGACAGCCGGAAGTCGAGGGGTGTGCCGACGACCGCGACGACGTCGGCCTCCGTGAGGGAGCGCCGGGTCCGGGCGAAGGCCAGTTCGTGGTCGGCGGGGAGGCAGCCGCGCCCCTGCCCGTTCATGAACACCGGTACGCGCAGCTCCTCGGCGCAGTGGCGCAGCGCCGTCCAGGCCCCGCCCCACCAGACGTCGCCGCCCGCGACGAGGGCGGGCCGCTCGGCGCCGGCCAGCAGGGCGGCGGCCTTGTCGATCTCGTCCGGGTCGGGCGAACCGGCCGCCGGGGAAGGGCTTTCGGTGAGGGTCGCGGCGGCCCGGCGGTGGAGCACGTCGATGGGGAAGTCCAGGAAGACCGGCCCGCGGTGGGGGCTCGCGGCCAGCGCGAGGGCGTCGCGCACCTCGTCGGCGATGCGGTCCGTCGCGGTGACCGTGCGGGCCGCCTTCGTGACCGGCGCGACCATGGGGACGTGGTCCAGCTCCTGGAGGGAGCCGGAGCCCCAGCGGCGTTGCGAGGCCCGGCCGCCGAGCACCACGAGCGGGGAGCCGTTGAACCAGGCGCCCGCCATGGCGCTGATGCCGTTGGTGACGCCCGGGCCCGCCGTGAGCAGGGCGACGCCGGGGCGGCGGGTGAGCTTGGCGTACGCCTCCGCGGCGAAGACGGCGGTCTGTTCGTGGCGGACGTCGACGATGCGCAGGCCGGCCTCGGCCGCCGCGTGCAGCAGCGAGAAGATGTGGCCGCCGGACAGGGTGAAGACGGTGTCCACGCCCGCGTGCCGCAGGGCGGCGACGGCCAGTCGGCCGCCTTCTCCCTCGATGTCGCGCGCGGTGTTCACGGGCGTTCTCCGGCCCGCGCCGCCGTGCTCAAGGTGGTGTGCGCACTCGCGTGGTTCACGCTGCTCCCGGTGCCGCCGATGCCATTACGTCCGTACCGGCCGCAGCGGTGCGGCCGTCTTCGTCGCGCGGTGGTGCGGCTGCCTGCGCGGGTCAGGCGCCGGTGCCGTCCGGTTCTTTTTTCTGGGTGCCGACCCGCAGTTGGTGGAATGGGGCGTCCCGGTCCGCTTCCGGCTCGCGGGGCAGTCCGAGGAGGCGTTCGCCGATCAGGTTGCGCTGGATCTCGTCGGTGCCGCCCGCGATGGACAGCGACTGCACGGAGAGCGCCATCTGCTGGAACGCGCCGCCGGCGGTGCTGTCGCCGTCCGTCACCATCCCCTCGGCGCCCAGCAGCGAGAGGCTGATGTCGCGGGCCTCGCGGCCGAGTTCGGAGCTGACGACCTTTCCCATGGACGCCTCGGGCCCGGACGGGCGTCCCTTGCGGGGCGCGGCGCGCGCCTGCCGCATGCGCATGCGGTTGGTCTCCGCCACCGCGTGCATGGCCGCGATCCGCTGGCGTACGAGCGGGTCCTGGTCCTTGCCCACCTCTTGCGCGAGGCGGGTCATCGCGGCGGGCGTGCGGACGCCGGGGACGACGGGCCGTGCGCGTTCGGCGCGCCGGCTCTCCTCGATCAGGTCGCTGATGGGGCGGTCGAGCATGCCGGTCCGCCTGCCGGGCGAGGCGATGCGGGCGGGCCGGAGCACTCCGCCGCCGCCGACCTCCACGCGCTCGTACATGAGGGACGCCTGGGCCACCGGCCAGCCCTGGCCGAGGGCGCCGATGAGGTTCTCCGCGGGGACGACGACGTCCGTGAGGAAGACCTCGTTGAAGGTGGCGCGGCCGTTCATCTGCCGGATGGGCCGCACCTCGACGCCGTCCTGGTCGAGGTCGACGACGAAGTAGCTGATGCCTTTGCGCTTGGGCACGGAGGAGTCGGTCCTGGCGAGGACCAGGCCGCGCTCGGCGGTCTCGGCCTCCCGCGACCAGAGCTTCTGGCCGTTGAGCACCCACCGGTCGCCGTCCCGGTCGGCGCGGAGCTGGAGGCCGGCGAGGTCGGAGCCGGCGCCGGGCTCGCTGAACAGCTGGCACCAGGATTCCGCTCCGGCGGCCAGCGCGGGCACCCAGCGCCGGCGCTGCTCTTCGGTGCCGAATTCGATGAGGATGGGGCCGCCGATCATCTGGCCGACGCCGCCGGGCGGTCCGAGCGCGCCGGCCCGGCCGATTTCCTCGGTTATGATCTTGGCTTCTTCGCGCCGCGTTTTTCGGCCGCCCAGGCCGGCCGGCCAGGTGGGAAATGCGAATCCGGCGTCCGCCAGCAGTCGCCACCATTCCCCGAGCAACAGGCTGACCTGCCAGGTTTCCTTGAGCCAGGTCCGTACTTCGGCACGTACTTCGTCCAAGGGATCGGAATTCTGGCTCTGGAACACGTGTCCCCCACCTCCGGGCGGCACCGTCGGGCAACGCCGAATGATCATTCAATCCGGTGGTCAACCGCGTTCAGCATACTCAGGCACGGCCGGGTGACAATGGTGATCTGATCGATTTGGCTCATATCCATCGGCGGCGCAATCGGAATTGATCAATTGCGCCGCCGACGGGGCGCTGAGCTGCGTTCCTCCCGGCGCGCCGGAATCAGGCGGAAAGCCGCCGCACGGAAACGCGCAGCAGTACGGTCCCCACCGCGCACACCAGCAGCACCGTGGGCACCACGGCCCACCAGCCGTCGGCCGCGAGCACCGCGAAACTGGCCAACGGCGGTCCGGCCAGCGAGCCCACGCTGCCGACCTGGGCCACGAGGCCGTTGGTGATGCCGATGTCGGCGGGGGTCCGGACGACCGTCGGAATCGTGGCGAACACGGCGGCGACCACCATCTCGTTGGCGATGGCCACGATCATCGCTCCGACGGCGCTCATGGCGACGCCCGCCGAGCTGAGGAACGCGATGGCCGTGCCGACCGGCATCAGCAGCGAGGTGGCGAAGACCCGGCGCACGGGCACGCCGCGGCGCAGCATCCAGCCGCTGAGGAAGCCGCCGACCGTGCCGACCAGCGAGACGCCGCCGGTCAGGGTCCCGGCCTCGGCCGTGGAGACGGAGAGCTCCTCGTGCAGGTAGGTGGGGAGCAGGGAGACGACGGCGACGATCGACCCGCTGGCGGTGGCGAACCCCAGGGCGAGCAGCAGCGGCCGGGCGAGCCTGCGCGGGCTCCGCTCCCCCGCCGGTCCGGACCGGTCCTCGGCGCTCCCGCTCGCGTCCGCGCTCTCGATGCCGTCCCCGTCGACGCGGGCCGGTCTGCCGAGGACGACGGCGGTCACGACGCCCATCGCCAGGAGCGCCGCCGCGGCGATGGCCAGCCAGGTGCGCCAGCTGAACCAGGCCGAGAGAAGGCCGCCGGCGAAGAGGCCGAGCGCCAGGCCGACGGGGAAGAAGGTGCCCCACACGGCGAGCGCCGTGATGCGCCGGACCCCGCCGCCCATCGCGATGATCACCGCGGGCGCGGCGACGACCACGGCCACGTAGCCGAGGCTCTCCACCAGCCTGGTCGCCATCATCGAGCCGAAGTGGCCGGTGCGCGAGCCGAGGAAGCCCGCGACCGCCATGACGAGGCAGCCGGTGACCAGGGCCCAGCGGAGCGGGAAGCGCACCAGGAGATAGCTCATCGGGATGCCGAACAGCGCGGCGACGGCCGTCGTGGCGGAGGTGACCAGCGACATCTGGTCGAGGGACAGCCCCAGCGCGCCCCGCAGCTCCACGGCGATGGGCGCCATCTTGCCGAGGCTCATGGCGGTGAGAATCCCACAGCAGTAGACGAGCGCGAACCGCGACCAATAGCTCCACGAAAAGCTTGTCGGGGCCGGGCCCACCGGTAATACTCCTTGCGGAGTATCCGATTTCTTCTCTACGTCCAAGGCGGCGAGGCTCCTCCTTCGGCGAACCGGCTCATTTCCCGTTCGCGGACAGCTCGTTGGAGCGTATGGGAGCGGTACCCCGACAGCAAGGGGACACCTCGGGCGGCCGCGCACCAGGGCCTTCCCGTCCTTCTCACCGGGTTGACGGCCGCCACCGGATTGCCGCTACCTTGGCGGAGAGCAATCTCCCCGGCCGCCTCACGGCCCGTCCGGCGCGCCCGCCGGCCGCCTGCCGACCAACTGCTGTCGACACAGGAGAGGTCATTCGCATGCCGAGCAGTCAGACCGGCTTACCGCTCAAATACGGATTGAACCCCCAGCAGGCCCGGGCCATGGTGACAATGCCGGACGGCGGCCCGCTGCCGTTCTCCGTATTGAATGGCACGCCTTCTGTCGTCAATCTGCTCGACGCGCTCCAGGGCTGGCAGTTGGTACGGGCCGCGAGCGCGGCGCTCGGGACGCCCGCGGCGGCCTCCATGAAGCACGTCTCCCCGGCCGGCGCCGCCCTCGCGGGCGAGGTCGACCCGACCGCTCGGGCCACGTTCGCGCTGGACGGACCGCTGTCGGACGTGGCGTCCGCCTACGCGCGGGCCCGGGACTGCGACCCGCGCTCGTCCTACGGCGACATGGCGGCCGTGTCGCACCCCGTCGACGCGGACACGGCGCGGCTCCTGGCCCGGGTCGTCTCCGACGGCGTCATCGCCCCCGCGTACGAGCCGGGGGTCCTCGCGACGCTCTCCCGCAAGAAGCGCGGCGCGTTCCTGGTCCTGGAGATGGACCCCGGCCACGTACCGCCCGAGGAGGAGGTCCGGGACGTCTTCGGGGTGCGCCTCGTCCAGGACCGGGACCCCGTGACGATCGACGACGCCGCCCTCGGCGAGGCGGACGGCTTCACCGAGGAGCTGCGCCGGGACGCCGTGCTGGGGCTGATCGCGGCGCGGTACGCGCAGTCCAACTCGGTGGCGTACGTGTCCGGCGGCAGGACGGTCGGCGTCGGCACGGGGCAGCAGTCGCGGGTGGACTGCGTGCGCCTCGCCGGGGAGAAGGCCGACCGCTGGCGGCTGCGGCGGCATCCGCGGCCGGCCGGCGCCGCGTTCCCGGGCGGCACGCCGCTCCAGGAGCGGGTGAACACCGTGCTGCGGATGGTCGAGGACCTCGACGCCGACGAACGCACGGCGTGGCTGTCCAGCGAATCGCCCTGCACGCTCGCCTCGGACGCCTACTTCCCGTTCCGCGACAACGTCGACGTCGCCGCCTCGCACGGCGTGCGCTGCGTGGTCGAGGGCGGCGGGTCGCGGCGCAGCGACGAGGTCGAGGCGGCCTGCCGGGAGCACGGCATCGTCCTGGTCCGTACGGGACTGAGGCTGTTCTCCCACTGAATCCCCCACTGAATCTCCCCCTGTGGCTCTTACTGGAGGGCGGGCGGTCGCGGCATGGCATCCGAGTTCCACGACATCGGCATAGACGACGTGATGGAGCGGCGCTCCCTGAAGTGGGGGCGCAACGGCCCCTCGGTGCTGGGCGCGTGGGTGGCCGAGATGGACTTCCCGCTGGCGCCGGAGGTACGGGCGGCGCTGCACCGGGCGGTCGACAACGGCGAGACCGGCTACCCACTGCGCGACATCCGCACGGGGCTGCCGGCGGCCTGCGCCGACTGGCTGCGGGAGAGCTTCGGCTGGTCCGTTCCGGCCGAGCAGATCTTCCTGGTGCCCGACATCCTGACGGGCATCGGCCTGGGCATCGACGCCTACAGCCCGCCCGGTTCGGCTGTCGTCGTCCCGACGCCCGCCTATCCCCCGTTCTTCGAGATCGTCGAGGCGCTGGGCCGCCCCCTCGTCGAGGTGGCCCTGACACCCGACGGCGGACGCCCGGCGCTGGACATCGAGGGCATCGGCGCGGCGCTGGCCGCGGGCGCGCGGACCGTCGTGCTGTGCAACCCCCACAACCCGGCCGGCCGGGTGTTCGGCCGGGCCGAGCTGACCGCCCTGCGCGACCTCGTCACCGCGCACGGGGCGCGGGTGATCGCCGACGAGGTGCACGCGGGCCTGGTCTACCCCGGGTGCCACCACATTCCGTACGCCTCCCTCTCCCCCGAGGCGGCGGCGCACACCATCACGGTGACGTCCGCGTCGAAGGCGTGGAACATCGCCGGCCTCAAGTGCTCCCAGGTGATCCTGACGACCCCTCAGGACGTGGTGCGCTGGCGGGAGCTGCCCTTCCACGCGCGGCACGGATCGAGCACGCTGGGGATCGCCGCCAATATCGCCGCCTACCGCGAGGGGGACGCGTGGCGGCGGCGCGCGGTGCGCTATCTGGACGGCAACCGCCGGTTCCTGGACCAGGCGCTCGCGGCCGAGCTGCCCGAGGTCGGCTACCGCACGCCGGAGGCGACCTATCTGGCGTGGCTGGACTGCCGGGGGCTCGGCCTGGACGACCCCGGCGGCTTCTTCCTCCGGCACGCGAAGGTCGCGCTGAGCGACGGGTCCGTGTTCGGCGCCGCCGGACGGGGCTTCGTACGGCTCAACTTCGCCACCTCGCGCCCCCTCCTCCAACGCATCGTCACCGCGCTGGCCAAGGCCGTGCGGGAGCGCCCGTGAACGCCCCGACGCCCGCCCGTATCGGGAGAGCCCGGAGGACACGATGACCGGCACGGCAACGGAGCCGGAGCACGGCTCGTCCCCCGACGACACGGCGGAGGTGGCCTTCACGGTGAACGGCGAAGCGGTCCGCCTGGTGCTGGACACCCGCGAATCGCTCCTCGACGTGCTGCGCGAGCGGCTGGGACTGACGGGCGCGAAGAAGGGCTGCGACCACGGCCAGTGCGGCGCGTGCACCGTCCACGCCGACGGGCGCCGGGTCCTGGCGTGTCTGACCCTCGCCGTGCAGGCCCGGGGCCGGGCGGTGGCGACCGTCGAGGGGCTGGCCGCGCCGGACGGCGCCCCGCACCCGCTGCAACAGGCGTTCATCGACCATGACGCGCTGCAGTGCGGCTACTGCACACCGGGCCAGATCATGTCGGCGCTGGCGTGCGTGGCCGAGGGCCACGCCGGGGACGACGAGGAGATCCGGGAGTACCTCAGCGGCAACCTGTGCCGGTGCGGCGCGTATCCGGGGATCGTGGCCGCGGTCCGCGACTACGCGCGCACGACGGAAGGCTGAGGCGATGCGCCGCTTCTCCTACCGCGCGCCCGCCACCGTCGCCGAGGCCGTGGCCGCGCTGGCCGAGGGCGGGCCCGGCGCGCGGCTGCTGGCCGGCGGCACGAGCCTGTACGACCTGATGAAGCTGGGCGTCGAGACGCCGTCCGCCGTCGTGGACATCGGGCGGCTGCCGGAACTGACCGTGTTCGACACGGCCGGGCCCGGCGAACTGGTCTTCGGCGCCTGCGCGCGGATGGCCGACGTCGCCGAGGACGCGGTGCTGCGCGGGAAGTACCCGGCGCTGGCCGAATCGCTGGCCAAGGCCGCCTCCCAGCAGGTGCGGAACATGGCGACGGTGGGCGGCAACCTGCTCCAGCGCACCCGGTGCGGCTACTTCCGCGGCGGACCGGCGTTCGACTGCGGCAAGCGGCGGCCGGGCAGCGGCTGCGCGGCCCGCGGCGGCCTCGACCGCGGTCACGCCGTGCTCGGCACCAGCGACGCCTGCACCGCCGCCTACCCCGGCGACTGGGCGGTGGCGCTGCTCGCCTTCGACGCCCGCCTCGATCTGTACGGGCCGGGCGGCGCCCGTACGATCGCGCTGGCCGACCTCCACCGGGAACCGGCGGACGCCCCGCACCGGGAGCACACCCTCGGCGCGGGCGAACTCATCGTCCGCATCCGCGTCCCGGCCACCGCCGCCGGGCGCGGCTCCGCCTACCACAAGGTCCGGGACCGGGAGTCGTTCGCCTTCGCGCTGGCGTCCGCGGCCGTGGCGCTCACCCTCGACGGCCGGGGCCGGGTCGCGGACTGCCGGATCGCCCTGGGCGGCGTCGCCACCCGCCCCTGGCGCGCCGTGGAGGCCGAACGGGCGGTGGCGGGAGGGGTGTTGACCGAGGAGAGCGCCGTGCGCGCGGGCGAGGTCGCGTTCGCCGGGGCCCGGCCGGGCTCGCACAACGTCTTCAAGGTCCGCCTCGGGGCGCGTGTCGTCGCGGAGGCGCTGCGTACGGCCGCGGAACGGGCCGGAGCATGAGCGCCCCGACGCACCGGGACAGCGCCCCGGACGCACGCCTCCACGCCCCGGACGCACGCGCCGCCACCCCGATCCCCCGCGTCGACGCCTACGAGAAGGTGACCGGCGCGGCCCGCTACAGCGCGGACCGCACGCCGCCCGGCCTGGCCCACGCCATGCTCGCCGTCGCGACCGTCGGCAGGGGCCGCGTCACGCACGTCGAGACCGCGGCGGCCCGTGCCGTGGCGGGCGTACTGCTGGTGCTGACCCGCTTCGAGGAGCACGAACTGCGCCCCGCCGGCTACCGGTTGAGCGGCGGCTACGGCTTCCAGACCCTGCAACCGCTGCTGGACGACCGTATCGCCTACCGCGGTCAGCCGATCGCGCTGGTCGTGGCAGAGACGCTGGTCGCGGCCACCGAGGCGGCCGCGCTGGTCGAGGCGCGGTACGCGGCGGAGCCGGTGGCCGTCACCCTCGACGCGCCCGGCGCCGAGACGGTCGGGCAGGCGGCGGCCCTCCCCCAGCCGATGTTCGCGGACACGGCGGTGGGCGACGCGGACGCGGCGTTCGCGCGGAGTCCGGTGCGGTTCGACGGGGAGTTCGGCATCAGTGCGCAGCACCAGGTGCCGATGGAGCTGCTGGGCACGGTCGCCGAGTGGCGCGGCGACGACCTCGTCGTGCACGAGTGCACGCAGAACTCGGGGGCGGTGCAGCACGGCCTGGCCCGCCAGCTGGGCATCGATCCCGCCCGCGTCCGGGTCGTCTCCCCGCAGGTCGGGGGCGGCTTCGGGCAGAAGACCTGGCTCCAGTCGCACGTCGGCCCGCTGGCCGTGGCCGCGCGCCGGCTCGGCAGGCCGGTCAAGCTCGTCGTGCCCCGGACGCAGACGTTCCACGGGAGTACGTTCCGGCCCGCGAGCCGCCATCGGATACGGCTCGGCGCCGACCGTTCCGGGCGTCTGACGGCCGCCGTGCACGAGACGCGGCAGCAGACGTCGCGGCACGACCTGTTCGCCTCCGACTTCACGTCCGTCACCGCGCGCATGTACGGGATCGCGGACTTCCGGGGCCATCAGCGGCTCACCCGCACCGATGTGCAGACCCCCGGTTTCATGCGCGCGCCCTTCGAGCACGCCGCCGTGTTCGCCCTCGAATCGGCGGTGGACGAGATCGCCTGCGCCACGGGCCGCGACCCGGTGGCGCTGCGGCTGGCCAACGACACCGGCACCGATCCGGTGACCGGCCGGCCGTTCTCCTCCCGGCATCTCGCCGCGTGTCTGCGCCGGGGCGCGGAGCGGTTCGGCTGGGCGGCTCGTACGCCCCGGCCCGGCTCGATGCGCGCCGCGGACGGCGCCCTCGTCGGGTGGGGCGTCGCCGCGGGCGCGTACCGCGCGTCGGCGGGCCCCGCCGTGGCCCGGCTGCGGCTGGCGGCCGACGGCGGGATCGCGGTCGAGGCGTCGGGGCACGAGATGGGGCAGGGCCTGCGGACCGCGGTGGCCCGTACGGTCGCGCTGGACCTGGGGATCGCGGCCGAGAGCGTACGGGTCGGTGTGGGCGACACGGGCGGGGTGCCGCAGCATCTGACCGCCGGGTCGTGGGGGACGGCCACGGCGCTGCCCGCGGTGCACGCCGCGCTGCGGGAGCTGCGGGTGCGCCTCGGGGCGCCGGACGAAGGGCCGGTCGACACGGTCGCGGCGGCGGCCGAACTGGCCGCGGCGGGGCGGCCGGAGGCCGTGGTCGAGGCGCTGTCCCTCCCGCCGGGCCAGTCCGCACAGGCCGCCGACCGGCTGCGGGCGGGGCTGCCCACTCCGGCAGGGCCAGAGTACCCGGGTTTCTCCGCGTTCAGTTTCATCGCTCATTTCGTGGAGGTCCGCGTCGAACCGGCCATCGGGCGGGTCCGGGTGGAGCGGGTGGTCAGCGTCGTGGACTGCGGCCGGGTCGCGAGCCCCGTCACCGCCGCCGGCCAGATCCGCGGCGGTGTGGTCTGGGGCATCGGGGCGGCGCTGCGCGAGCGCAGCGAGCCCGATCCGCGGTTCGGCGGGTTCCTGAACGCCGATCTGGCCGAGTACGTCGTGCCGGTCAACGCCGACGTCCGCCGGATCGACGTCGACTTCATCGACGCGCCCGATCCGCTGGTCAACGCGCTCGGGGTCAAGGGGTGCGGCGAGGTGGCGCTGGTGGGGGTGGCTCCCGCCATCGCCAACGCGATCCACCACGCGACGGGCCGGCGGCATCGGTCGCTGCCCATCCGGGTGGAGGACGTGCTCGCGCGGGAGGATGGCATGATCGCCAATTCGTGGTAGTGGTAAGGGAGTTGACTCCGCTACTGTCGGGGCAATGCGCAGCCGCCCGTACGTCGCAGCGTTCCTGTCCGCCCTCGTCCTGACGGCGTGCGGCTCACAGCCCGAGTCGCCGCGCCCGCCCGAGCCCAGCGGGTCGAACACGGCCGAATCCAAGGACCCCACGGGGCCGGCGGACAACCGCGTGACCCGAGGGGACGGCGCCGAGCTGACGTACCGCGCGAGCGGGCGGGCCAGCGCGCAGAACCCCGCGTTCTCGCCGGACGGAAAATCCCTGCTGTTCACCCTCTTCCACGGCGGCTACAACGACGGCGCCGCCGCGCTGCGGGTGCTCCCGCCAGGTGCTGACGGGCCGTCCGGCCGCGCGGCGCGCGGCGGCTCCCGGACGCTGCTCGACGAGTCCGGCCAGGCCGCGGTGAATCTGCCCGGTTCCAGCTGGCACCCGTCGGCCGGAGTGGCCTTCACCTCCGACCGGGTGGACCGGGACGAGATCTGGGTGCTGCCGCCGGGCGGCGGCGCGCCCGCCAGGGTGACGCGGCACGGCGGCGACTCGGGGTATCTGGAGCCCAGCTTCTCGCCGCGCGGGGACTGGCTCGCCTTCCAGGAGAGTGTGGAGCGGGAAGACCCCGAACCCGACGACGGGCAGGAGGAAGCGGCGGCGCGGCCCGAGCGGTCCGCGCTCGGTTCCCTCTGGAAGATCCGGCGGGACGGCAGCGGGCAGACCCGGCTGCTGAACGGCCCCGCGACCGGTACGGACAACCGGCAGCCCAACTGGTCGCCGCGGGGCGACCGGCTCGTCTTCCAGCGCCGCGAGCAGCACAGCGACGCGTGGGCGCTGTACATCGTGAACGCGGACGGCGGCGGGCTGCGGCGGCTCACCCAGGGCTCGGGCGAGCACACCGACGCCAGCTGGTCGCCGGACGGCCGTTCGGTGGTCTTCTCCTCCACCTCGGGCGGGCTGGAGGTGCCGCAGATCTTCGTCATGCCGGCCGACGGCGGGCGCCCGGTCCGGGTGACGCGGAACAACAGCTATGACGGAGCGCCCAGTTGGTCGCCGGACGGGCGGTGGATCGCCTTCGAGTCCCATCCCGGGGACGAGGAGCGGCCGACGTCTCTGTGGCGGATCCGCGTCCCCGGGGCGTAGGGCGCGGTCAGCCCGTGGTGATCGTCACGAGGGAGTACTGGGTGACGGTCAGCGCGACGGTGACCTCGTCTCCGGAGACCGTCCAGGAGACCGGCCGCGGGGCGGGCGAGGGCCCGTCCGGCGAGCTGACCGTGGCCGCCTTGACCTGCTTGCCCGCCGGGACGACGAGCGAGACCGAGCAGGCCGCCGGGGTGACCTTGAAGGCGGCCGGAGCGTCCCCGAAGCCGGTGAAGTTGACCAGTTGCACGATGGTGTCGTCGCCGAGCCTGCTCGCCTCCAGGTGGATGCGGCGGTCACCGGTGAACTTGACCCGCGCCGGGGCCGCCGCGCGGACCGGCGCGAGGAGCTGGTCGGCGCTCGCCTGGTCGGTGGAGGCCAGATAGCTGTGGCCCAGCAGGGCCTTGACGTACCAGCAGACGCCCGAGCCGAACCGGTTCTCCTTGCTCGCGGGCAACGGGTCGGCCTTGCGGAAACCGAGCACGTCGGCGAGGGCCAGTTCGGCGCGGGCCGTGCCCAGTTGGTCGTACGCGGTGGGCGCCGGGCCGGTGATCACGACGGTGCCGCCGCCCGAGACGAAGCCCCGCAGCACCTCGGCCTCGGCGTCCGAGACGGCCTGGAGGTTGGGCAGCAGCAGCGCCCGGTAGCCGGCCAGGTCGGCGGCGGTGAGTCCGGGGCTGGTCACGGTGGCGAACGGGATGTGCTCGTACACCAGGGCCTTGACGGTGCCCCGGAACTCGCCGAGCCACTGTTGCCGGGTGCAGCTCTCCTCCGCCTCGCTGGCCCACCACTCCTTGACCCCGGCGGGCTTCTTGGTGTTGACGTACATGCCGTTGCCCGAGGAAGGGCTGACGAAGTCCCGGGAGGCGGCGGAGTGGTAGACGCCGACCTCCGCCAGCGTCGTGGCGTCGTACAACTGCTTCTCGTGGGCCTCGACGAATCCGTACATGCGGGTGCGCATCGGCAGGTCGGCGCTGTCGCTCTTGAAGGGGGTCTTGACCTCGTACGGGTTGCAGCCGGCGGCCAGCACCTCGGCCATCACCAGGGAGGCGTCATCGGCCTTCCAGCCGTAGGAGAACGCCCAGGCGGGCTTGGCGCCGCTGGCGGCCCGCGCGTACTTGTACATCGAGATCAGACAGGTCCAGTCCGACGCGGTGGCGTGGCGCATCCCGTCGTAGTTGCTGAGGATGTCCACCTCCCAGCACTGGCTGAGCCCCGGGCTCTGCCGCGTGTACGCGCCGTCGAGCCCGATCAGGGTGGCGTACTGGTAGTCCATGCTCACCGTCTCGGAGAAGGTGACCAGGTCCGGGTTGACGGACGTGCCGGCGGCGGCGATGTCGACCTGCCACTGGTGCAGATTGCGGTGGCGCCACTCCACGAAGCGGCGGAAGGTCAGGTTGCCGAAGTCCTTCTTGACCGGCAGGTCGAGGCCGGTGTCCGCCTTGAAGGCGGCCGCCGCCCAGGTGGAGGCGTCGCACCAGTCGGCCGCGCCGTCGAAGTAGATCGGCACGTCCGGCCAGATCGCGTCGACGCCGGTGGCCGCGAGCAGTTTGATCCGGCCCAGGTAGTAGTCGCTCCACGGGGAGTTGGGGCTCATCCAGCAGCTCTCGTCGCCCGGGTCCACCCATACGACCAGGCTGCCGTAGAAGACATTGGGCTTCCCGTCCAGGGAGTGCTGCACCCACGCCTTTCCATTGCTGTTCTTGTAGAACGAGGGGCCCTTCTCGCCCCCGGCGCTGATCAATTCCAGCGACGGGTAATACATGACGACCCGTATCCCGGACTGGTGCGCCAGCCCCACGAAAGTTTTGATCGTCTTCAGGTGCGCGGCGTACTCGGCGTCCGTGATCCAGTTCGACAGGATGGTGTCGACCTCGATCACGCTGACGTGCTGCGTCTTGAGAGCGGCGATCACCGGCTTCAGGGCCCCGGCTTCGGCGTCGTCGTCGAATGTGGCATCGGCCAGCCGCGCGTATCTGCTCCAGTCCGGGAAGCCGCCGCCCAGGCGGTCCGCTCCGGGCGGCGCCTCGGCGGGCACGGCCCAGGCCGCCCGGCCCCGCACACCCGGCAGTTCGGGCAGGAGATTCGCCGCCAGGGCCGCGCCGCCGACCCCCAAGCCTGTCTGTAAGAGCCTTCTGCGGCCGAATCTTCGCTGTCCGTTCACGGCTGCTCCCTCATTGTCGTGGCGGTGCCGTCGCCGATTCCGTTGCCGGTCTCGGTGTCGGTGTCGGTCTCGGCTTCTGTGCCGGTTTCGGTGTCGGCTTCTGTGCCGGTCGCGCTGCTGGTTGCGGTGCCGGTCGCGCTGCCGGCTCCATCCGGCGCCCGTTGCCGATTCCGTCCGGTGTCCGATGCCGGTTCCGCCCGGTGTCCGAGAATTCTGCCTGATCGTTTACTGATCCTTTCTGGAAAACGGCGGGAAATGCCGCCCGTCGAGGTAATCGTCTCGATCGCGACTTGCGGTTTACGGGAGAAAAGAGACAACGTCCCGTCAGCCGCGGTTTCCCATACGCTGCGGCTTCCCGTGCGTCAAGCGGGAAAAGAAGCCGTGCCGCGCGTGGCGGGCGAGCGGAGGGACCGGGGGCTCGGAGGGGCTGCTGGGAACGGCCGTTGTCAGTCCCCCCTGCCATGCTGGGAACCGCTCGGCACACCGCCTCGTCCACCACCGACAGGTCGGAGGAAAAGCTCATGCTGACGACTGATCACGCCCTCGGCGCACCGGTCCGGGTCGACCTCGCGACCCCCGACGTCGAGGCGGCCGCCGCCTTCTACCGGGCCTTGTTCGGCTGGGAGTTCGGCTTCGAGGAGCCGGAGGCGGAGGGGCGCGGCGTCTTCCGGCTCGGCGGGCGGGAGGCCGCCGCGGCCGGGCCGCTCACCGAGGAGGGCACGGGCTCCACCTGGACGCTGTCCTTCCGCTGCGCGGACGTCGAGGCGACGGCGGAGGCGGTCGAACGGGCCGGCGGCACGGTGCGCCTCGCGCCGCTCCAAACGGGCGGGGGCTGCGCGGCCGCCGGGTTCAGCGACCCCGACCACGCGCGGTTCGCGGTCCGGGAGTCCGGCCGTACCGGAGTGCTCGGTACGGTCGACATCCCCGGCGCGCTGTGGTGGACGCAGCTGTACACGACGGACGTGGCGGCGGCGAAGCGCTTCTACAGCGCGGTCCTGGCCTGGGAGACGGAGGACGTCGTACTCGAACGCGGCGCCGCCTACACCGTGGTCTCGCCGCGCGGCGGCGGGCTGGCGGCCGCCCACGGCGGCATCATGCAGCTGCCCCCGGAGGCGGCGAGCGCCGGCATATCCCCAGGGTGGCACCCGTACTTCGCGGTCGAGGACTGCGACGCCGCCGTCGCCACCGCCGTCGAGCACGGCGCCACGCCGGCCCTGCCCGCCGAATCCTCGAAGGGGATAGGCCGGCAGGCGACGCTCCGCGACCCGTTCCGGGCCCTGTTCTCGGTGAACAGCGCCCCGGCCTGAGCCATCCACACGTTTCCCGCTCCGCCGCCGATCCCACTGGCCCCAGCGGTCCCGGCGGTCGTCACTGAGGAGTCAAGTGTCAGCGCACGGCGACGACTTCGAGAGCGATGTCGAGGCGGCGGCCCGTCATGCCCTTCGCGTTGGTCACGCCGAAGGCGTAGCGGTCGACGACGGCCGTCGCCCCGACGGTCAGCCGCGTGCCGTCGGCGGCCACGGTCGTGAGGGTCAACGCCATCGGCTGAGTGACGCCGCGTACGGTCAGCTCCCCGTGCACGGTGGTCTTCCCGGCGCCGCGCTCGGCGCCCCGGCCGCGGAAGCGGATCTCGGGGTGCGCCGCCGCGTCGAGGTAGTCGGCGGACCGTACGTGCTCGTCCCGCCTCCGGACGCCGCTCGCGAAACTGGCCGCGCGGATCACCGCCTCCACCTCGGAATCCCTCTCGGCGTCGGCTTCGGCGATCGAGATCTGCCCGTGGTCGACGGCGAAGGCGCCCCGCACCGGGAACAGCCCGAACATCGCGCGCGTGGTGAAGCGGATCGCCGACGCGTCCGGGTCGATGCGGTAGACGCCCGGCGGCGGTTCAGGTCGGCTGTCCGTATCCTCGGTCGCCATCGAAAGCGTCGCCTCCGGTCGTTTTCGGTCCCCTGTGGTCGTGTCAGCTTCGCGCGCCGCCCGGACAGTGGCAATCGCCGATCGCGCCGCTTCGCCGCGCCCGATGAGGCCGCTCCGTACGCTCCGTACGTGCTTCCGTGCGGGCGGGGCGCGGAAATGACTGCCGGGGCGGGCGGAGGCCGCCCGTCCGGTCCGGGTTCACATGGGGTATTCGGCCTGCGTCGCCCGTACGGTGATCCAGCGGGTCTCCGTGAACGCCTCGATGTTGGCCTCGCCGCCGAAGCGGGCCCCGGTGCCCGAGGCCGCCACGCCGCCGAAGGGCACGACGGCCTCGTCGCCCACGGTCTGGTCGTTGATGTGGACAAGGCCGGTCGGGATGCGTTCGGCGAGTTCCAGGCCCCGCATGACGTCCCGGGTGAGGATGCCCAGCGACAGCCCGTACTCGCTGTCCGCCGCCAGGGCGGCCGCCTCGTCGAGGGTGGCGAAGGGCCGTACGGGCGCGACCGGGCCGAAGACCTCCTCGCGGTACGCCGGGGAGGCGCCCGTCGGGTCGTCGAGCACGGTCGGGCGGTAGTACAGCTCCTCGTACGTGCCGCCCGCGGCCAGCCGGGCGCCGGCGGCCACGCTCGCCGTCACCAGCGCGTGGATCTTGTCGCGCTGCCCGGCGTCGATGACCGGGCCGAGGGCGACCTTCGCGGTGGCCGGGTCCCCCACCGGCAGGTGCGCGGCCTTCTCCGCGAGCCGTTCGGTGTACTCCGCCGCCACCGACTCGTGCACCAGGTGGCGGCCGGTGGTCATGCAGACCTGCCCCTGGTGGAAGAAGGAGCCCCAGGCCGCGGTGGACACGGCGCGTTCGAGGTCGGCGTCCGGCAGCACGATCAGCGCCGAGTTGCCGCCCAGTTCCAGGTGCGCGCGCTTGAGGTGGCGGGCCGCCGACTCGCCCACCGCGCGGCCGGCCGCCGTGGACCCGGTGAAGGAGACGATCCGCACGTGCGGGTCGGCGACGAGCGCGGCGCCCGCCTCCGCGCCGCCGGGCGCGAGGGACAGCACCCCCGGTTCCAGTCCGGCCTCCTCGAATACCCGCATGAGCCCCACGCCGCCGCTGACGGCGGTGCGCGGGTCGGGCTTGAGGACCACGGCGTTGCCGAGGGCCAGGGCCGGGGCCACCGACCGGATGGCGAGTACCAGCGGCACGTTGAACGGCGCGATCACCCCGACAACGCCGGCGGGCACGCGGCGGGCGAGGCTCAGCCGGGGCTGCGCGGACGGCAGGACCTGGCCCGTGGCGCGGGAGGCGAGCGCCGCGGCCTCGTAGCACTCCTGCGCCGCCGTCGCCGTCTCGAACCCGGCCTTGCCGCGGACGCTGCCGGCCTCCCGGACGATCCAGTCCTCTATCTCCCCGGCGTGCCGGGTGAACAGGTCGCCGGCCCGGCGCAGCACCGCGGCGCGTTCGGTGTACGGGGCGCGTGCCCAGGCGCGTTGCGCCTCGGCGGCGCGGGCGGCCGCGCGGGCGATGTCCGTGGCGTCGGCCGCGCCGACGCGTTCCAGCACGGCGCCGGTCGCGGGCTCGGTGACGGGCGCGTCGCCGCCGTGGGCCTCGGTCCATCCGCCGATGTTGATCCGGGCCGACCAGAGCACGGGATCGAGCAGGGACATGTGGATCACTCCTTGGTGGGCGGTGCGGGGCGGGGGTCAGGGCCGGAAGACGGCGTCGGCTGCCACGGCGACTTCCAGGACGAGCGGTTCGGTCCGGTCGGCCAGAGCGGGCAGCAGCGCGTCGAGTTCTCCGATGAGGGCGTCGTGGCCGGTGACGGTGCGGGCGGGGCAGCCGAGGGCCATGGCCATGCCGCTGACGCTGATCCCGTCGAAGGCGGGCCAGGGGGCCTTGCCGCCGTGGTGCTCGGCGAGCCGGTCCATGACCGCGTAGCGGCCGTTGGCGAGGATGACGAAGACGACGCCCACGCTGTAGTGCGCGGCGGTCCACAGCGCCTGCACCTGGTAGAGCGACGAGCCGTCGCCGACCACCGCGACCACGGGCCGCCGGGGCGCGCCCATCCGGACGCCGATCGCGGCGGGCAGTGCGAAGCCGAGGCCGCCCATCGCGGCGCTGAGGAATCCGAGCGGTCGCCGGGCCGGTATGAGGTCGTGGAGGTCCGGGCGGCTGGAGGGGGTCTCCTCCACGAGCACGGTGTCGGCGGGCAGCCGCTCGGCGAGGGCCGCCAGGACGTGGGCGGCGCGCAGCGGCTCTCCTGTGCGCGGCGGTTGTGGCGGCGGCTCGCGGCGTGGTGGCGCCGGGGCCCGGGTGCGTTCGGGTACGTGGGCCGCCAACTGGGCGCAGAAGGACGGGAGCGGGGCGATCACCGCGAGTTCCGCGGTGGCCCGCCGCGCCTCCTCGGGGTCGTCGGTGACGAGGGCGAACCGGGTGCCGTTCGGCGCCAAGGGGCCGCCGTGGTAGGGGGATTGGCGCAGTACGGGCGCGCCGACGGCCAGCACCAGGTCGTACGGCGCGAGGGTGTCGCGCAGCCGGACGCGGTCGGCGGGGAGGTGCCCGGCGAACAGCCGGTGGTCCTGGGGGAATCCGGCCCGCGCGCCGAAGGACTCCTGCCACACCGGGCAGGAGAGCCGCTCGGCGAGTGCGGTGAGCGCCTCCCAGGTGCCGGGGGCGTCCGCGCCGGCGCCCACGACGAGGGCGGGGGCGGCGGCCCCGGCGAGCAGCCGGGCGACTTCCCGTACGGCCGCGGGGTCGGCGGAGGCGCCGTGGCGCAGCAGGGCGGGTGCGGGGAGGGGCAGGTCCTCGGCGGTCGCGCTCCAGTCGTCCATGGGGACGATGACGAGTGCGGGGCCGCGGCCGGTACGGGCGGTGTGCGCGGCGCGGCCGATGGCGCCGGGCACGTCCTGGGCGCGCGGCGGTGTCTCGACGCCCACGGGGTAGTCGCCGCCGAGCCCCTCCAGCCGGCCGGCGAGGAAGGGTTCCTGGGCGAGGTGGCGGCGGTCCTGCTGGCCGACGACCACCACCATGGGGGCCCGGTTGGCGCGGGCCGTCGCCAGTGCGCCGACGGCGTTGCCGAGGCCGGCGGTGGTGTGCAGCAGGACGAAGGCGGGTTCGTCGCGGGCGAGGGCCCAGCCGGTGGCCGCGCCGACCACGGAGCCCTCGTGCAGGGCGAGCACGAAGCGCAGGTCCTGGGGCAGGTCGGCGAGGAACGGCACCTCGGTGGAGCCGGGGTTGGCGAAGACGGTGGTCAGGTTGTGGCGGCGCATGACGTCGAAGGCCGCTGCTCGTACGGTGCGCAAGGGGTCCTCCTTCCGGAGGCGGTTCGGGGGGAGCCTCGGGGTTCAGGGCACGGTGGCGGCGGGCGCTTCGGCGGTGCGGAGCGGGGTGCGGGCCCGTACGGCGGAGAGCAGGGCGAAGCCGGCGGCGACGATCGCGGCGTCCAGCCACAGGGCGGCGGTCCAGTCGCCGGTGCGGTCGCGGAGCGCGCCGCCGACGGCGGGGGCGAGGACGGCTCCCATCTCGCCGATGAGGTTTTCCATGCCGAAGGCGGAGCCGCGCATGCGCGGTTCGGCGATCTCGGCCGTCCAGGCGTGGCCGACGGGCTGGAGGGCGTTGAAGAACAGGCTCGCGGTGAACAGCAGCAGCCCCATGATCCACAGGGTGGGGCGGGCGGCGGCGGTCAGGTACCAGGCGAAGGCGACGGTGAGCAGGGCCTGGACGCCGGTGCAGGAGAGCATCACGGACTTGCGGCTCCAGCCGCGCCGCCGGGTGCGGTCCGAGAGCCAGCCGCCCGCCGGGAAACCGAGGAGTCCGGCGCCCGCGTTGAAGCCCGCGGTGAGGGCGGCGCTCATGAACGAGGAGTGGGCGGCTCCGGCGACGATGGACACCGACCAGAAGCTGAAGAACCACAGGTTCCACAGGATCGCGATGTTGGCGAGGTAGATCAGGTTCAGGTCGCGGTTCTTGAGCACCGGGCCGAGTTCGGTGCCTTTGCGGAACAGGGCGAGGAGCACCAGGGCGACGGCGAGGGCGACTTCGAGCAGGGCGATCCACAGGTCGGAGATGCCCGCCCGGTCGCCCAGCAGGTAGACGGCCATGATCAGAACCAGGGAGACGGCGGAGTACCCGGCGAGCCGCAGCGCGGCGCGGGCCACGTTCCGTGCGCGCAGGTGGGCGCGGAAGCGCACCGCGAGGAGGAGGGCCACGGCGAGCGTCGCGACGCCGAGGATCCAGAAGGCCATCCGCCAGGCCTCGGCGCGGGGCAGTACCTGCTTCCCGAGGCCGATGAAGTGGGGGGTGAAGACGGTGGCGACGGTGATGCCGAGCGCGAGGCCGGTGATGACCACGCCCATGCCCAGGCTGCGTTGGCGTTCGGGGGTGACCGCGGTGATCAGGGTGCGGTCGTTGGAGTAGAACGCGCCCTCGCCGAGGCCGGTGACGACGCGCAGCACGATGAACGTGACGAGGCCGCCCACGAGTCCGGTGACGATGGTGGCCACCCCGGCCCACACCAGGCTGACGACGATGAGCGTGCGGTGGCCGTGGCGGTCGCCGAGGTAGCCGCCGGGGAACTGGGTGAGCATGTAGCCGGCGAAGAACAGGCCGCCGATGAGGCCGCCGAGCGCGTGCGGGTGGCGCGCGTCCGCGAGGAACCCGACGCCGTTGTCGATCATCCAGGTGACGACGGGCCCGGTCACGGCCCGGTCGGCGGCGCTCACCGTCCAGCCGAGGAGGAGCAGCAGCCACAGCGTGTGCCAGGGCTGGAGCCGACGGCCGGCCGGTGCGGGGCTCAGGGTGTCCTCGGAGGCATCCTGCATGGGGGTCTCCAGATGGGCGAGGCGGTCGCGAGGGGCGGTCCGATGCGGCACGACCGGTCGGCGCCGGCACCGCTCCGCCCGACGAAGCCTTCCACTGTGTTCCGCAGCGCGGAATCCTCTGATGTCGGCGGGTCGGCAGGTGGCGTCGGGCCCGACTGTAAGTCGTACCGCTCGCCCTGCGGAACGGCCCCCAGTACTCTTTCTGCTATGCCGAACACGTCCGGCGACGCCTACGGCGCCAGCTCCGTGGCCAACGCCCTGCGCACCCTCGTCTACCTGCGCGGGCAAGGGTCCGTACGCGTCACCGACGTCAGCGACCATCTGGGAGTCGCCCGTTCCACCGCCCACCGGCTGCTCTCCACGCTCCGCGCGCACGGCTTCGTCGAACAGGAGCCGGGCGGCCGCCGCTACCGCCCCGGGCCCGCCCTGGCCGGCCTGGCCCGTACCGGCCGCGACGAGCGCGATCTCATCCGCGTCGCCCGCCCCCAGCTGGAATGGCTGCGCGACGCGACCGCGGAGACCACCAATCTGCTGGTGCTGGCCGGGCCCGACTCCTTCTTCCTTGACGGCGTGGAGAGTTCGCAGCAGCTGCGCGTCGCCCAGCGCACCGGCGATCACGTACCGGCCTACGCGACGGCCGGCGGCAAGGCGCTGCTGAGCGAGCTGTCACCGGAGGCGCTGCGGATGCGCTACCCCACCGGGCTGGCCCCGCTCACCCCCGCCACCCTCCCCGACGTGGACGCGCTCGCCGCCGACCTCGCGGCCTGCCGCCGCCGGGGCTACGCGCTCAACCTCGACGAGAGCGTCACCGACGTGCAGGGCATCGGCGTCGGCATCCGCGACAGGCTGGGCAACTGCGTCGCCGCGGTCACGATCGCCGCTCCTTCCACCCGGCTGGGCCGTGCCCGCGCCGCCCGACTCGCCCCGCTGGTGCGGCAGGCGGCGGAGAGGATCACGGCGGGGCTCTGACTGGCTGCTCGGGGGCATTCGGGGCGGCAGACGGCGGCCGGCCGTCTGCCGGGGGGGCGCGGCCCTCGCCGTCGGCCGGGGTGGGTGCGAGATCGCCGTCGGCCGGAGTGGGTGCGAGATCGCCGCCCGCCGGGGCGCGGCCTCGCCGTCCGTCGGTAGGCAGTCCCACCATCGCCGCGACACGATCCGCGCCGCCGGGCCGGGCCCACCCTCGCGGCACCACCACTCGTACCCTCGCCCCCGCCGTCGCGGCGGCGCATGTCCCGAACAGGCAAGCGGAGATGTCCGCCTGAGGAAAGACACGGCCGCGCCGCCGGGGTTCACTGCCGAATCCGGGGCCGAACTCGGGGCCGAAGCCGTTGCCTGGCAACGGACTTGGCACCGGACTTGGGGCCGGACCACGTCCCCGGACAAGACCCGAGACCTGCCCCCGGAACCGAATACCGAACGACGGAGCGGAGCCCACCATGCCCGAGGCGCCCGGCAACGAGTTCTGGAAGGACCTCAAGCCGATCCGGAACTCCTTCAAACCCGACGCACTGCCCGAGGTCTATCTCGCCCAGGCGGCCACCGACGACGACCGCTACTACGTGCCGTTCACCGAGACCGTCGGTTCGCGGCCGCTGTGGATCAACGTGAAGGACAACTCCTGGGCCGACATCCTGCGGGCGCGGGAGGCCGGGCTGGTCAACCGGCACTACCACCCGCACGAGGTGTTCGCGTACACGATCTCCGGCACCTGGGGCTACCTCGAACGGCCCTGGACCGCGCGCGCCGGCGACTTCGTGTACGAGGCGCCGGGCGAGGGCCACACCCTGGTGTCGTACGACAGCGGCGAGCCGATGAAGACGCTCTTCATCGTGAAGGGTCCGCTGATCTGGCTGGACGAGAACGGCGAGAGCGCCGGGTACTTCGACGTCCACGACTACATCGCCATGTGCCGCGCCCACTACGAGCGGGTGGGCCTCGGCGCCGACCACGTCGATTCGCTGTTCCGATGACCCGGACGCCGTCCCCGCCGCCGGACGGCGCGGCCCGGGCGTACGAGAACAGGCTGCTGCTGATTCTCTTCCTGGCCTTCGGCTTCGTCTTCTTCGACCGGCAGGCGCTGTCCTTCCTGGCCCCTTTCATCAGCGATGACTTTCACCTCTCCAACACCCAACTGGGCACACTGTCCGGCGTGTTGGCGCTCACCTGGGCACTGTCGGGGCTGCTGTGCGGCCGGCTGTCGGACAAGCTCGGCCGGCGCAAACCGCTCCTGATCACGGCCGTCGTGCTCTTCTCCTGCTTCTCGGCGGCGGGCGGGCTGGTCACCGGGTTCGCGGGCCTGCTTCTCGCCCGGGCGCTCATGGGAGTGGCGGAGGGCGCTGTCCTGCCGCTGTCACAGTCGCTGATGGTGGAGGCGTCACGGGCGGAGCGCCGCGGCCTGAACATGGGGCTGCTCCAAGGCTCTTCGGCCGGACTGCTGGGCGGCATCCTCTCGCCGCTGGCCGTGGTGTGGGTCGCGGGCCACTACGGCTGGCGGACGGCGTTCCTCCTGACGATCGTCCCCGGGCTGCTCGTCGCGGCCTGGATCGGGCGGTCCGTACGGGAACGGCCGCCGGGCCCCCGCGCACCGGCCGCGCCCGTCGCCGCCGCGCCCGACGCCACCGCGCCCGACATCAGCGTGTCGGACACCTCCGTGTCCGCCACCGCCGCGCCGGCCAGCGACCGCCTCTCCATACGGGAGCTGCTGCGGCACAGGAACATCGTGCTGTGCGTGCTGGCCGCCTGCTGCTATCTGACCTGGTTCATCGTCATCATCACGTTCACGCCCACCTATCTCCAGGACGTCAAGGGCTTCTCGGCCGGAACCATGAGCCGCGTGATGACCTGCTTCGGCGTGGCGTGGGTGTTGTGGGGCTTCGTCACTCCGGCGATCTCCGACCGCATCGGCCGCAGGCAGACCATGATCCTCTTCAGCGCGGTCGCCGCCGTCTGTCCGCTCGCCGTGGTGTACCTCGACGGACCGCTGGTGCTCGGCGCGGTCGTGGTGCTCACCTACACCGGCCTGGGCTGCTTCACCCTGATCATGGCCACCATCCCCGCCGAGACAGTGCCCCGCGGTTCGCTGGCCACGGCCCTCGGACTCGTCATGGGGGCCGGCGAACTGGCGGGCGGGTTCCTCGCCCCGGTGATCGCCGGACGCGCCTCGGACGCCTGGGGACCGCAGATCGCCATGTTCATCTCCGCGGGCGGCGCGGTGCTCGTGGTGCTGCTCTCCTTCGGCCTGCGCGAGACGGCCCCGGAGGTGCTCAAGCGACGGGCGGCCAGGGAGGCGGCCCGCGCCCAAAGCACGGCGGCGGGTACAGGTATGGGTACGGGCGCGGATGCCCGTAAGGCCCCGGACCCGGATACGGACGACGCTGATGCCCGTACGGCCGGGGGCGCGGATACGGGCGACGAGGACGCTCGTACGGACACGGGCCCCAGCCCTGACTCCGCCCCTGCCCCTGCCCCTGGTCCCGGCCAGGGCTCCAGCGGGCCGGGCGGGCGGCGGATGCGTGCCGCGGTCTGGTACGGGCCGGGGGACGTCCGCGTCGTCGAGCGGTCCGTGCCCGAACCCGGCCCCGGCGAGGTCCTGGTGGCGGTCGCGTACTGCGGCATCTGCGGCAGCGACCTGCACGAGTACGCCGACGGGCCGCACGCCATCCCCGTCGCCGCGCCGCACCCCGCGTCCGGCACGAAGGCCCCGCTCGTACTCGGCCATGAGTTCTGCGGGACCGTGGCGGCCCTCGGCCCGTCCGTGGCAGGTCTCGCCGTGGGCGACAGCGTGGCGGTCGAACCCCACTACCGGTGCGGCGACTGCCCGCGCTGCCGGGCCGGGGAGTACAACATCTGCCGGCACTTCGGTTTCGCCGGTCTGATGGGCGACGGCGGCCTGGCCGAATTCGCCGCGCTGCCCGCTTATATGGTGCACCGGCTCCCCCCGGACGTCCCGCTGGAGCAGGCGGCGCTCTTCGAGCCCGCCTCGGTCGCCCTGCACGCACTGCGGCGCGCCGGGACCGCTCCCGCAGCCCTCGCGGTCGTCGGGCTCGGCCCGATCGGCCTGCTGACGGTACGGCTCGCGGCCGAGCGCGGCGTGCCGCGGATCATCGCCGCCGATGTCGCCCCGGACCGGCTGGAGCTGGCGGCACGGCTGGGTGCGACCGACACGGTGGACGCCGGACGGGCGGGCGGCGCGGACGGCGCCGGCGCGGCGATTCGCGAGCTGGCCGGCGGGGAGGGCGTCGACGTCGCGTTCGAGGTGGTGGGGTCGGAGGACGCGCTCGGCACCTGCCTGGCCGCGACGCGGCGCGGCGGCCGGGTCGTTCTGGTCGGCCTGGGCCGCCACGTGCGGCTCGACGCCTACGCCCTGGTCAACAACGAGCAGTCCATCATCGCCAGCGTCGGCTACCGCGACACCTACCCCGAGCTCATCCGCCTGGTCGGGCGGGGCGGCGTGGACCTCACGCCCGTGGTGACCTCGACCGTGGCGCTCGACGACGTGGTCGCCGACGGTCTGCGCCCGCTCTCCCAGGGGCCGGGCGGGCAGATCAAGATCCTGGTGAGACCGACCGCCGCCCGGCTCTCCCCCGCCGACGGACCGGAGCCCGCGCAATGACCGACGCGACGACGGACGTGACGACGGATGCGGCGACAGACGCGACGACGGACTCGTCCGCCCCGATGGCCGGCCCCTTCGCTCCGGACTCCTTCGCCCCGGACTCCTTCGCCGGCCGGAGCGTGCTGATCACCGGCGGCACCTCGGGCATCGGCGCCGCGACGGCCGTGCTCCTCGCCGAACTGGGCGCGGAGGTACGGGCGCTCGGTCTGCCGCCCGTCTCCCCTCGTGAACTGCCCCGCCACGAACGCGTCCGCATCGTGGAACAGGACGTCACCGACCGGGACGGGTTCGCCCGCCGGGTCGCCGAGTGCGGCCGCCTCGACTGCCTGGTCTCCTGCGCGGGCGTCAGCCGGGACCGCGCGGAGTACGGGCGCGGGGCCTGGGACCACGTACTGGCGGTGAACCTGAACGCGACCATGACGGCCTGTCAGGCGGCCCGCCCGCTGCTCGCGCGGGGCGGCGGGAGCATCGTGACCGTCTCGTCGATGTTCGCCCTCTTCGGCAGCCGCGACCGGCCCGCCTACAGCGCGAGCAAGGGCGGCATAACCCAGCTGACCCGGTCCCTGGCCGCCGAGTACGCGGCCGACGGCATCCGGGTCAACGCCGTCGCACCGGGTTTCGTCACCACCCCGCTCGCCCGAGGCGTCCTGGACGATCCGGACGCGGCGCGGGCGGTGCTCTCCCGCCTCCCGCTCGGGCGGCTGGGGAGGCCGCGCGAGGTCGCGTCGGTCATCGCGTTCCTGTGCTCGGCGGCAGCCGCGTACGTGACCGGGGCCGTCCTCGCGGTCGACGGCGGCTACTCGGCCGTATGAGAGGCGGCCGTATGAGAAGCGGCCGGCCGGGATGATCGACCGGCAGGGCCGCCTCACGCGTGCGGGAGCCCCCGCCGACCGGGAGGGGCATGGTCTGCCCGGCCGTCGCCGAAGAGCCGCCCGGCCGTTCAAGGGCGCGGCCCGGAGTGCTGGCCGTGGCCCGCGCCGGGCGTTACGCTGCGGCTGCCCCGGACCGGGCGCGGGAGCCACGGGGCACGTACGCGCCTCACGCGGCGGGCAGGCGCACGGCAAGGAGGCCCCCGATGCCCGAGCACACCACCCCCGCGGTCCCGGCCGTACCGGCAGCGTCGACGGTATCGGCCGTCTCGACTGTCTCGACTGTCTCGACGCAGTCCGTGGACCCGGCCGACCGGGTCGAGCTGTGGGAGGACTACAACCGGCGGGCCCTGGTGGGTCTGACGTGTTCGCCGTACTCCGAGCAGGGCCTCGTGGCGCGGCAGACCAACTTCCGGCTCGGCGGGCTGCGGCTGGCCGAGATCACCGGCAACGAGCACGTCATCGAGCGGACCGCGAAGACCTGCCGGGCGCTGCCCAAGGACTCGGTCTTCGCCTCCCTGCTGGTGTCCGGCCAGGGCGTCTTCTTCCACGGCGGCGGCTGCCTCACCCCGGCGGCGGGCGACCTGGTCCTCTACGACACCCGGCGCTCGTATCTCTTCGGCTTCCCGTGCGCCATGCGGCAGTTGCTGGTGGACATCCCGCGCGAGGTGTTCACGGAGAGCTGCGCAGCCGGGGGCGTGCCGACGCCGCTGCTGTTCGGCGGGCGGTCGGCGGCCGAGGGCGCGCTGGTCTCCGCGCTGCGCTCGGTGCTGGCGGACTGGGCCGCGCGCGGCGGTACGGGCGACCCGGCCGCCACGGCGGCCATCGTGCTGGACCTGGTCCGTTCGCTGGCGGGTCCCCGGCTGGGCGGCGGTGCGGCGACGGCCGGGCGGGCGTCGCGGCTGGCCGTGGCGGAGGACTACATCGGCCGGCATCTGGCCGATCCGGGGCTCAGCGCCGGGCGGGTGGCCGAGGCGATCGGGGTGTCCGCCCGGCAACTGAGCCGGATCTTCGAGCCGTCCGGGGTGAGCCCGTCCCGCCGCATCCTCGAACTGCGGCTGGCCGGGGCCCGCGAGCAGCTGGCGGACGACGGCTCCCGCCGGCTGACGGTCGCCGAGATCGCCCACCGCTGGGGCTTCGCCAGCCAGGCCCACTTCACACGGGTCTTCGGCGAACGCTTCGGCCGCACGCCCGGCGCGGCCCGGCCCGGCCCGTAACGACGACGCCGCCGCCGGTACGGGCGTACGGCCCGGCGCACGTCCAGGCATCCGCCCGACACGCCTGGCTCCGGCCCGCACGCACCTGCGCCCGCGCCCGGGCCCCGCATGCGGCCCTGCGCGCAGCCCCACATGCGGCCCGCCCTGACCGCCGTCAGGGCGGGCCGGATACGTACGTAGTCGACCCCGTACGCGGAGCGACGCGGCGTCAGCTGATGGCGAAGTCGTCCGCGTACACGCTGTTCTGCCCGTACCAGCCGTGGGTGTAGACGGTGACCGTGCCGGTGGCCCCGGTGGTGAAGGGGACGGTGAGCTTGGTCCAGGCAGTGGCGGCGGACCAGGCGCTCGCGGTGGCCTCGCCCTTGACGCCGATGTAGGCGTAGCCGCCCTGCACCCAGCCGGTCAGGTTGTAGCGGGTGTTGGGGTTCAGGGTGAGCGTCTGCGCGCATTCGCCGGTCTGGCTCCCGGTCGGCGAGACGCGCAGCGCGTGGCTGCCGGAGTGCGCCGGGCTGTCCACCACCGCGCCGCCCGGCTGGCAGGTCCACGGGCCGAGGCCGCCGGTCTCGAAGCCGCCGTTGGCCGGGGTGCCCCCGCCGCCGGGACCGGTGACGGTCAGGGTGTACGTGGAGGAGTGGCTGACGGCCCCGGCCGTGCCCTTGACCGTGATCGGGTAGGTG
The DNA here is from genome assembly GCF_040654875.1 of Streptomyces sp. NPDC050610. Lineage (NCBI taxonomy): Bacteria > Bacillati > Actinomycetota > Actinomycetes > Kitasatosporales > Streptomycetaceae > Streptomyces > Streptomyces sp. NPDC050610. The sequence goes on from NZ_JBFAIV010000011.1 coordinate 108,411, forward strand.
CCGGGGACGGCGGTCGCGGCGGTGGTGACGGTGAGCTTGGCCGTTCCGCCCGCCGTCACGCTCGTCGGATCGATGGTGGCCGTGACGCCGGCCGGGGCTCCCTGGACGGTCAGTTCGATGCGCTTGGCGGTGCCGTTGGTGACGGCGGTGTTCACGGTCGCGGTGGCGGAGCCGCCCTGGGGCAGGGTCGCGGAGCCGGGCGCCGTGCCGAGGGAGAAGTCGTCGGCGGCGGGCCCGCCGCCGGTGAACGGTGCGAAGGCGTGGCTGAAGAACCAGGTGTCCTGCTCGATGCCCGAGCAGGTGTCGGAGCCGCCGGTGCCGGGGCAGCCGCCGTTGTCACGCTGGAGCGCCCAGAAGGAGAGGGTGTTGATGCCCTTCTCGACAGCCCAGTTGTAGACGGTGGCGGCGTCGGCTTTGGTGAACGTCTCACCCGGGCCGTAGTCGTCGATGCCGGGCATCTCGGTGACGCCGATCATGCCCCACAGCTGTGCGGGGCTCTTGCCGGGGTAGAGCTGGGCGAGCTGGCCGTGCAGCCCGGCGGCGGCACGCTGGGTGTCGAGGGCCATCTGGTGGGTGGCGCCGTCGTAGTAGTCGAAGGTCATGAGGTTGACGACGTCGACGCGGGCGCCGTTGCTCACCGCGTTGCGCAGGACGGCCAGTCCGCTGTCCGCGAGGCCGCTCGTCGTCGTGGGGAGGGTGTACGAGAACTGGATGGAGCGGCCGTTCGCCGCGGCCCAGTCCTGCACCTTCTTGATGGCCTTGTTGCGGCGGTCGATGCCGGCGCTGTTGGTGAGGGAGTTGTCCTCGATGTCGAGGTCGATGCGGGGGATGTCGTAGGTGGTGATGACCTTCTCGAACGCGGCGGCTATCGCGTCGACGTCCGTGCAGCTGTCGGCGATCTCCGTGCCCTCGTGGGTCGCGGTGTAGCCGCCGAAGGACGGGATGACGTCCCCGCCGCGCGAGCGGATGGTGGTGAAGTCGGGGCCGAAGACCTCGGGCGAGACCGGCTGGGACTGGTTGCCGTTCCAGTACGGGGTGCAGGAGCCCTTGGTGGCGGCCTGTATAAACGCCATGGTCAGGTACTTCGCCCCGGACTTCGCGGCGAGGTCGGCGGGGCTGTCGTTGCTGTACGCCTCGAAGTACGGCGCGAATACGTGCGGGGGCAGGGCGGTGGCCGCGTGGGCCGTCCCGCCGGCCCCCAGGGCCAGACCCGCCGAGGCGGCGAGCGTGGCCATCGCGGTGAGGCAGGTCCGGAGCGGTCTGAAACGTCTCATGCATACTCCCGGTGGGTGGGACGGCGCGTGTGCGGCGCGCCGCCGCTGCCCTGTGCACGGCCGGTCGGCTGCGCGCGGGACAGCGGTACTGGACGTACGGGAGGAACCGGCTTCCGTGGCCGGGCGGGCCTGCGCCCGATGCGGACCGCCCGGCTCGTGAAGCGACTCACATGATTGGACTAGACCAAGCCCCCGTCAAGGTTTTCGGACAACTCACGGACAACTGACGGGCGAATGACGGGCGGCTGTCGGCCGGTCGGCAGCCGTCTACGGGCGACTGACGACTGACCGGCAGCCGCCTACGGGCAACTGGCAACTGGCCGACAGTCGCCTACGGACGTCTCACGACCGGCCGCTGGGACGCGAGCGACGGGAACGGCGGGAACGGCGGGGCTACCGGCCCTCCGCGCGTCCCGGCGCCACGGCCTCAAGAGCTTCCACGTTCCCGGACATGATGGTGCGGATGTGCTCGGTGATGTGCTCTGCGGGCCAGTCCCACCAGGCGAGCGACAGCAGCCGATCGACGGTCGCGTCGTCGAAGCGGCGCCGGATGAGCCGGGCCGGGTTGCCGCCGACGATGCCGTAGTCCGGCACGTCGTCGACGACCACGGAACCCGAGGCGATGACCGCGCCGTGGCCGATCCGGACGCCGGGCATGACCGTGGTCCGGTACCCGAACCAGACGTCGTTGCCCACCACGGTGTCACCTCGGCCGGGCAGCCCGGTGATGAGGTCGAAGTGGTCGGTCCAGGAACCGCCCATGATCGGGAAGGGGAAGGTCGAGGGCCCGTCCATACGGTGGTTGGCGCCGTTCATGATGAACCGCACCCCCTCGCCCAGCGCGCAGAACTTCCCGATGACCAGCTTCTCCGGCCCGTAGTGGTACAGCACGTTGCGCGTTTCGAACGCCTCCGGGTCGTCCGGGTCGTCGTAGTAGGAGAACTCCCCCACCTCGATCAGCGGAGACGTGACCAGCGGCTTGAGCAGCACCACGCGCGGCTGTCCGGGCATCGGATGGACCACGGTGGGGTCGGCGGGAAGTGGGGAGACGGCAGACATGGCGGATCAGGCTCCTCGGAGGACGGGTACGACCCGTTCATGATCGCAATGGCCCCCGCCGCAGGCGATCCATTTCCCGTCGCCGCCCTTTCCATCGCCGCCTTTCCCTCACCGCCCGGGGATGCCGCTGAGACCGTCGTACGAGGCGAGGACCGCCTTCCCGGACGAGCCGAGGCCCGGTTTCGGCGACGCGCGCGGGGCGGGGCGGCTCAGTGCGCGGTCCAGCCGCCGTCCATGGCCAGCGAAGCGCCGGTGGCGAAGGAACTGCGCGAGCCGCAGAGACAGGCGACGGCCTCGGCGGGCTCGACCAGATGCTTCAGCCGGGAAGCTCTCTACCGGCGGACCGCCGAGATCAATCCGCCGGGCCGCTCCTCGCGCTGCGGCGGGGTACTGATCGGGCGGCCGTAGGCGGCAGCGCGCTCGCGCAGGGTGTGACTGTCGGCCTCCCAGCCGTGCCCGGCCAGCCAGCCCACCGGGTCGTCGGGCATCTCCCAGACCCACATGGACGCCGCCGACCCCGGCGCGGCGTCCGCGCCGAAGCGCTCGACCGCGCCGCGCGAGCCCAATGTCAGCCCCATCCGGCTGCCTGCCGCCGACTGCGCGCCGATCCGGGCCAGCAGCAGTTCCACCGCGTCCTCGGGCAGATAGATCAGCAGCCCTTCGGCGATCCACGCGGTCGGCGCCGCCGGGTCGTGCCCTGCTGCGGCCAGCGCGCCTGGCCAGTCCTCACGCAGATCCGCCGCGACGGCGATCCGCTCACAGCGCGCGACGGCCCGCTCCTGGCGCAGCACCGAAGCCTTGAAGTCCAGCGGCGCGGCGGTGTCGACCTCGAACAGCCGGGTGCCCTCGGGCCAGTCCATCCGGAAGGCCCGGCTGTCCATACCGGCGCCGAGGAGCACGACCTGCCGGACCCCGGAAGCGGAGGCCTGCCGCAACAGGTCGTCGAGGAACATCGTCCTGATGACGATGGAGAACGACACGGCCAGCCGGCGGCGTCGCGCGGCCTCGTCATCGGGCGGCGGCGAGGAGGGCCACAGGCCGCCGGCGGTGGCGAAAGCCCGTGCCAGTGGATCACGGAACAGGGCGTTCTCCCGCTCGGTCTCCAGCGCCCGCACCCTGGCCGCCCCCACCGCCGTGGCCCACACTCCCGACGGCCGCCCCCGCTCCTGCTCATCAGTCACCGCGCCAGCCTAGATAACCGATCCCAAGGGTCCTGATGAGGGGAGACCAGCCTCATGCGCGGCGGCCCGCTCGACGGGCTCCGCCAGGCCCGCGCCGCCCCGGTCCGGCGCCCGTACATACTCCCGTGCACAGCCGTGCGGCTGTGCCTACGCCGCCGGGACCGGCGCGAGCGGCGGGAGGTACCATCGCGCGGCGTTCTTGATTCAGTGACGGTTGCGTGCGGCGGGGGGGGGGAGTGGCGGGTGGCTGCTGAGGGGCTGCGACTGCGGGTGCCGGTCGGAAGCGACGCGGCGCGGTGGGTGACGCGGGGCCGGTGCCGGATGGTGCTCTTCGTCGTGCACAACGTGACCTCGGCGACCCGGCTGCTCGATGTGCTACCGCTGTTCCGCGACGACCTGCGGGTGCAGATGCTGGCCACGTGCACCGGGTCGTCGCCCTTCCTCGCCGGGGTCCCGGAGCTGCTGGCGGCGGCGGGGCTTCCGGTGCTGCCGTGGGAGCAGGCGAAGGCGACGCCGGTGGATCTCGCGGTGTCGGCGAGTTACGGCGGCGAACTGGAGCTTCTACAGGGGAAGTTGGCCGTTCTGTCGCACGGAGTCGGCTACAATAAGAGGCTCTCCACACCGGACACCGGACACCGGACACCGGACACCGGACACCGGCCGCCCCCGCGTCCGCCCGTCTTCGGGCTCTCCCCCGAGTGGTCGCTGCACAACGGCCGCCCTATCGCGTCCGCGACCGTCCTGTCCCACCCCGAACAGCTCGCGCGCCTGACCGAAGCCTGCCCCGAAGCCGCCCCGACCGCCGTGCTCGCGGGCGACCCCTGTTACGACCGGGTCCTCGACGCCCTCCCGCTCCGCGACCGCTTCCGCCGCGCGCTCGGCGTCGCCCCCGGTCAGCGGCTGATCCTGGTCAACTCGACCTGGGCGCCGCGGTCGCTCTTCGGTGACGGCGAAGAAGACCGCGCGGACAGGCAGGACCGTACGGGTGAAGAACACCGCACAGCCAGGGAAGACCACCCGGACGACGGCGGCGACCTGCTCCCCTCGCTGCTCCCCCGGCTGGCGGCCGAACTGCCCGCCGACGAGTACCGGACGGTCGCCGTCCTGCACCCCAACATCTGGTACGGCCACGGCCCCGGGCAAGTACGGGCCTGGCTGGACCGGGCGCGCCGCGCCGGGCTCACCCTCATATCTCCGCTGGACGGCTGGCGCCAGGCACTGATCGCGGCCGACTGCGTACTCGGCGACCACGGCTCGGTGACCTTCTACGCCGCCGCCCTCGGCACCCCCGTCCTGCTGGGCGCGTTCGCCGACGCCGATCTCGATCCGGACTCCCCCGTGGCCGCCCTGGGTCGCACCGCGCCAAGACTGCGCGGCCACGGCGATCTACGCGCCCAACTAGAAAACGCAATGACCCGTCATCACCCGGACTGCTACGCGGAGTTGGCGTCTCAGACCACATCCGACCCCGGCGAGTCGGCCACGCTGCTCCGCCGCGCCTTCTACCGCCTCATCGGCATCCCCGAGCCCGCCGGACCGGCCCTCCTCGACCGGCTGCCGCTCCCGCCGTACGAACCGGCCGAGCGCACCGCGCCCCTGCGCGTACTGACCCGGCTGCTCGGCGCCGGGCCGCCGGAGATCGCGGTCACCCGTTACGCCGACCCGGCCCACGAGCCCGTACACGCGGCCCCGGAGACGGAGACGGACGCCGCGCACACCGTCGTGCACGAGGACGCCCAGGACACCGACCGGCTGCGGCTCGCCGACGTCGTCGTGCGGTACGCGCCGCGGGACGACCCGCGCCTGGGTCCGCCGGCCGCCTGGACGGCGGAGGTCCTCGGCCGCCACCCGCACTGCGCGCTCGCCGTGTACGCGACCGGTCCGGGCCGCTGCACCGCACGCACCCGCGACGGCGACCTCGTTCACCTGACCGGCGCACCCGACCCCATGGGGCGTCCTGACCCGACCGACCCGGCCGCCTACGCCTCCGCCCTGCACGCCTGGCTGTCGGGCGGCAAGTCCCTGGACGAGGCGACGGCCGCGGGCATCGTCGTGGTCACGGGGAACGCGCGCCGCCGCGTCGCCGTCGAGCGCGCCGAGTAGCGGCGGCTCTCAGGCGCTGTGGCACGGGTCGGCGGCTACCGTGCGCCCCTGGAAGCGGCGGACGGCTGCGAGCATCCCCAAGCTCACGGCAAGGAAGCCCGCGCCACCGCTCCAGCCCCCAGATCTCAGGCCTCAGGCCTCAGGTCAACTCGCTGAGGCGCGCGTCCACCCGCGCCACAGCGGCCCCGTCACCCGACGCCTCGTACAAGCCGCGCGCCGCGCGCAGTTGGCGCGCCTCGTCCGCCGCATCCGCCAACGCCTTGGCGCACGCCGCGCGCAGTTCCGCCGCGTCGGCCTGCTGGAGTACGGCGCCCTCCGAATCCAGCACCGCCAGCGCCTCGTCCAGCGGTGTACGGGCGGCGGCCGGTTCGCCCGCGGCGAGGAGCGTCTCGCCGAGGCTCATCCGTACGCGCGCCTCGTTGTAGGGGTCGCGCTCGCGCAGGTCGTGGAACTGGCTCAGCGCGTAGCGGAGTTGGCGTACAGCGTCGGCGTGCCGGCCCTGGCCGCGCAGGGCGCGGCCGATGTGGTGCTCCAGCAGCGCGAGGGCGCGCGGTACGTCCCGTTCGCCGTCCTCGCCCGGCGCGATGCCCCGCAGGATTCCCTTGGCCTGCCGGAAGTCCTCCTCCGCCTCCTCGTACCGCCACTGCCGCAGGCGCACCAGGCCGAGCGACTCCACGGCGGTGGCCTGTCCGCGGCGGTGGCCCGCCCGCTCGTCCGCCGCTGCCGCTGCCGCCAACTCCACTGCCGCATCGGCCAACTGGCCGCGCCCCAGGTAGGCGAACGCGAGCTGGGCACGCATTCGCCCCTCCGCCCGGCGGTCGCCGAACTCCTCGGCGCAGCGGGCCGCGGCCCGTACGCCCCTGCGGTGGGTCGCCACCCACTGCTCGTGGAGGCCCAGCCTCAGGTGCAGCGACCACGTCGCCTCGCACAACTGCCAGACCAGTTCGTCGAATCCGTACTCCTCGGCGGCGCGCACGGCCTCGGCGAGGTTCTCGTGCTCGCGCCGGAGCGCGGCCAGGGCCGTACGGGCGGACTCGAAAGCATGGCCGCCGCCGGAGCCCGACTGGGCGTAGGCGGGGCCGAGATGCCAGCGGCCGGGGATGACCTGGGCGTCGGCGGCCGCGGCGAAGCGCAGGTACCACAGGGCCATGCGCCGGACGGCGTCCGCCGTTCCCCTGCGGCCGTCCTCCTCGTGGGCGCGCCGCTCGGCGTGCCGCCGTACGACGTCGTGGAAGCGGTAGCGCTCCTCGCCGACCTCCTCCAGCAGGTGCACTTCGGCGAGGGCTTCAAGGAGGCGGCGCGCCTCCGCCTCGCCGATGCCGGCCGCCGCCGCGGCGGCTCCGACGGGGATGCCGGGCCAGGGGCACAGGCCGAGCAGTCGGTAGAGGCGGGCGGCCGGGGCGGCGAGGTCGCGGTAGGAGAGGTCGGTGGCACGGTGGGCCGGGTCGTCGTCGGCCGGGTCGTTCATATCCGTCGGTTCTCCAGGCAGGCGGTCGTCGCGGCGGGCGAACTCCCTCTCCAGAGCTTCCCAGTTGAGGTGTTCCCGTACGGCCACGCGGGCTCCCGTCTCGCAGAGCGCGAGCGGCAGGCCGCCGCACCGGGCCGCGACCGCCTCGGCGTGCGGGCGGTGCGGGGCGACGCGCTCGGCGCCGACGATGCGGGTGAGCAGGCGGACGGAGTCCGCGGCGGTCAGCGGGTCGAGGCGGATGACGCGGGCGCCGTAGTCGCGTACGAGCTCGGGCAGCCGGTGGCGGCTGGTGACGATGACGAGCGAGCCGGGGGCCGCGGTGAGCAGGGGCATGAGCTGCGCGGCCGAGTGGGCGTTGTCGAGCACGACGACCATGCGGCGGCCGGCCGTGCAGTCGCGGTAGAGATCGGCCTGGCCCTGTTCGTCGGCCGGCATCCGGTCGGGTGTCACGCCGAGGCCGGTCAGGAACCGTACGAGCGCGGTGGACGGGGCGACGGCGGTCCGTGCCGAGTCCCCCTTGAGGTCGGTGTGGAGTTGTCCGTCGGGGAAGCGCTCCTCCAGCGCGCGGGCGCAGTGGATCGCCGTCGCGCTCTTGCCGATGCCGCCCGGTCCGACCAGGGCGACGATCCGGGGGCCGACACTCCCGGAGGCGGCCGAGCCGTCGCCATCCCCGTCGCCGTCATCGCCGTCATCGCCGCCACTGTCAAGCAGGGCGGTGATGTCGGCGAGGACCTGGTCGCGGTCGGTGAACACGGCGGTGCCGGGCGGGAGCAGCCGCGGTCGCGCCACGGATGTCAGGGCGGCGGGTTCCAGCCAGCGCGCCGCGCGCAGCCACGCCGCGAGGTCGTCGGCGAACCCCGGTTCGCGGCGGGCCTCTTCTATGAGCAGGGCGGCCAGCCGACGGCGTTCGGCGTCGTCGGCGGGGGCCGCGAGGGGCCCGGTGGAGTCGTCGGGCGAGCCGTCCTCGCCCCGGTGCCACAGCCGTCGTACGAGCCCGGCCAGCCCTTCGGAGGTGCGTCTTCCCAGCTCTCCGGCGGCCCCCGACATGGCCCCCTGCCCCACCGTGTTGAGCGCCGACAGCACCGCCGTCATTGTGAACGGGTCCACGGTTTCCTCCCCAGTACGCCGCTCCGGTCACGTTATCGGGAAGATCGCGGGCGCGGGAGTGCCGACCGTACGGGCACGGGTGCGGAAAGTACCGCGCGTGCGGGCCGCGGGCCCGGCTCCGCACGGGGCGGGGCCGGGCCCGTGGCTGGTCAGCGGGCCGGGGCGGCCGACCTGGCGGCGGGGTCGGTCTGCGCTCCGGGCACGGCCTTGGGGATCAGGAGCCGTTCGGCGAGGTGGCCGAAGAGCAGGCCGAAGCCGGTCCACAGGACGAGTTGGATGGTCAGCGCCGTGAGCCGGAACTGCCAGAGCAGCGTGGCCGGGAAGTCCTTGGGGACCTCGTTGATCGCGGGCAGGAGGGCGTAGGCGACGCCGATGACGACGGCGAAGGCGGCCCCGGCGGTGACGGTCGCGTACCAGTTGCCCAGCCGGGGGGCGAGCCGCCGGCCCAGGATGAGCGCGCCGACGGCGAGCAGCACGCTGAGCGCGATCATCAGGAAGTAGAGCGTGGTGCGTTTGCCGATGGTGTCGGGGTCGCCGACGGACGGCGGGTTGGCCGGGTACTTCAGGAACGGCACCACGTAAACGGTCAGCAGCGCGGCCAGGGAGATCAGGACGGCGGTCGCCCGCGGGCCGAGCCTGCCGACGCGGCCCAGCGCGACGCAGAAGGCGAGGGCCGCGATGCCGCCGAGCGCGACGCCGAAGATCAGGACGCCGGTGGCGAGTCCGGCCGTGGACTGGAGGGTGCGGCTGACCAGTTCGACGCCGTGTTCATGGCTGTGCCCGTCCTCGTACGCGATGGCGGAGTCGACCTTGGACTCGCCTAGCAGGTAGGCGACGAGGAGGGCGGGTACGCCGGCGGCGAGGCCGGCGAGCATGCCGCGTACGAGCAGGGCTCGTACGGATATGGAGTTCACGAGTGCGTTCCCCTTGTTCTGAAGATTCTGTGCGCGGTGAGCGGACTCGCTGTCCGTGCGCGGTGACTGGGCTCGACGGCCGGCCTCGGAAGCCGGTCTCGGTGACCGGCCTCGACGGCCGGCCCCAGTGACTGGCCCCGGTGACGGACCTCGATGACCGGCCTCAGCGAATGGCCTCAGTGGCAGGGGAAGCCGAGGAGGTGACGGCCGTCGTGCACCCACTCGTGCACGTCGGCGCCGGAGATGAGCGAGGTGGCGCCCTGCTCGGCGCCGACGAAGTAGAGGAGCACCAGCATCAGGATGCCGAAGAAGACGGCCCATGGCACGATCGTCTTCAGGGAGATGGGGGTGATCGCCGGTGCGGCGGGGGCCTTCGGGGCAGGGGCGGCGGGGTGTGCCATGGCAGAACCTCCTGGGGAACACGCGTCCCGGTCGTTGGTGCCGTGGACGACGGTGCGGGGTCTGACTTCCCTGCCGCCGCCCGGAACTGGGGCCGCGGCCTGGTACACAGTGGCGCGACCGTGCCGGGTTCTCACCGGACTTCCGTCACACCGTCGTCATGTCCACGCGACCGTACCGCGCCGTGACCTGCGACGCCACGGTGTGTGGCGGCCCGGATGCCGTAGGCTCCGGCGTCGTCGACCGCGACGGCCGTGACCTGCCGAGGGCCGGAACCGGGCGGTCCGGCGCACACCCGGAGGAATGGGGGCAGGGATGACGGTGCGGGTGATGCTGGTGTCGCCGGCGGTGAACGCGGATCTGCGGCAGGCGCGGTTCGGCGACGATTCGCCCCTGGACGGCGCCGGGTCGCTGCAGGCGCGGGCCGCGGCGGGCGGACTGCCGCGCTCGGACCGCCTGATGCGCGCGGGCACCAGGCGGTGCCGCGAGACGGCCGGGGCCCTGGGGCTGGGGGCGGCGGAGGCGGTCCCGGCGCTCGGCGACCTCGACGCGGGCCGCTGGCGGGGCCGGTCGCTGGCGGAGGTGGCCGAGGCCGAGCCCGGCGCGGTGGCCGAGTGGCTGGCGAACCCCGAAGCCGCGCCGCACGGCGGCGAGTCGGTGGCCGGGCTGATCGGGCGGGTCGGGGACTGGCTGGCGGGCTGCACGGACGGCCGGGTGCTCGCCGTCGCGGAGCCCGCGGCCGTACGCGCGGCGGTCGTGCACGCGCTGGGCCTGCCCCCGCAGGTGTTCTGGCGGCTCGATGTGCCGCCGCTGACGCTGACGGAGCTGACCGGCGGCGCGGGGCGGTGGAACCTGCGCTGCGGGCGGCCGCTCGCGTCCGGGCTCCCGGAACCCCGGACGTAGGCCCCGAACGTAGACCTTGGACATAGACCGCAGACGCAGGCCCCGGACGTAAACCCTGGACTTAGTAGGACGTCCAACTATATGTTCGTGGGCAAGCCCGCGGTGCGGGGAAGCCGGTGCGAGGCCGGCGCGGTCCCGCCACTGTGACCGGGGAGTGCGTCTTCGCGACAGCAAGCCACCGGCGAGAGCCGGGAAGGCGGAGGGCGCACGCCGATCCGGAAGTCAGACACCGGCCGAGGGTGTTCCGTGTTGTCCACGAGGATGGAGCGAACACGCATGGCGCCGGTCTGTGCTCGCGCACCGGGTGATCCTGCGGCAGTCTCGGCGGTGCCACCGCCCTGACGCCCCGCGCCTTCGGCTCCGCTCCTGGTCCGCGCGTCGTGCGTGCGACGGCATGCCCCAACCCCGGCCCCTTGAACGAGAACAGGTTCTGCCACATGGCCCCCTCCCCCCGTGACGACGCGCCCACCGACACCGCCCCCGCCGACGCCCCCGCCGACGCCCCCGACAACACAGTCCTCTTCCGCAAGGACGGCCGGGCGGGCCGAATCGTCCTCAACCGCCCCCGGGCGCTGAACGCCCTCACCCACTCCATGGTCCGGCGCATCGACGCCGCGCTTCGCGCGTGGGAACACGACGACGACGTGGCCACCGTGGTCATCACCGGGGCCGGCGAGCGCAGCCTGTGCGCGGGCGGCGACATCCGCTCGATCCACGCGGACGCCACCGTCTCGGGCGGCGCCTCCACCGGCTTCTGGCGCGACGAGTACGTGCTCAACGCCCGTATCGCCGACTACCCCAAGCCCTACGTGGCGGTCATGGACGGCATCGTCATGGGCGGCGGGGTCGGCGTCTCCGCGCACGGCGGCCTCCGGATCGTCACGGAGCGGTCGAAGATCGCCATGCCGGAGACCGCCATCGGCTTCGTACCCGATGTGGGCGGCACCCACCTCCTCGCCCAGGCGCCCGGCGAGCTGGGCACCCATCTCGCCCTGACCTCCTCCGCGATGGGCGCGGGCGACGCGCTGCTGTGCGGATTCGCCGACCACTTCGTGCCGTCCGACCGGCTGGAGGCGCTCGTGGAGGCGCTGGCCACCGTGGACGCCGGCACGGCCGTACGCGCCGAGGCCCGCCCCGCGCCGCCGGGTGTGTTCGAGGAGTGGCGGGAGTGGATCGACCCCTGCTACGCCGCCGGAACGGTCGAGGAGATCGTCGGGCGGCTCTCGGCCACCGGGATCGCGGCCGCCAAGGAGGCCGCCGAACAGATCATGGGGAAGTCTCCGACCGCCCTGAAGGTGACCCTGCGCGCGCTGCGCCGCGCCCGCGCCCTGGGCGCGCTGCACCCGGTGCTCGACCAGGAGTTCCGCGTCTCGTGCGCGGCGCTCGCCCGTCCGGACCTCGTCGAGGGCATCCGCGCCCAAGTGATCGACAAGGACCGGCGGCCGCGCTGGTCGCCGGCGACGCTGGAGGCGGTCACCGAGGAGGACGTGGCCCGGTTCTTCACGCCGCTGGGCGACGACGAACTCGGGCTCGGCCCGGCGACGGCGCAAGGCAACCATCAGACAGCACAAGGGGCCCGTCCGACGGCGGAAGGGAGCCGTCAGTGAGCAGTGCGACCGCCGCACGGCTGAGCAGCGACCGGGCCGAAGGCGCCGGCACAACAGACAGCACCGTCGAAGGGACACACAGCCGATGAGCGACTACGAGACCATCCTGCTCGACCGCGAGGGCCGCGTCGGCGTCATCACCCTCAACCGGCCCAAGGCGCTGAACGCCCTCAACCTCCAGCTCATGGGCGAGGTCATCGACGCCGCGACCGCCCTCGACCGCGACCCGGACATCGGGTGCGTCGTCATCACGGGGTCGCGGAAGGCGTTCGCGGCCGGCGCCGACATCAAGGAGATGCGGCCCAACGACTACATGGACGTCTATCTCAGCGACTGGTTCGCCGCCTGGGACCGGCTGGGCCAGCTCCGCAAGCCCACGGTCGCGGCGGTGTCGGGGTACGCGCTGGGCGGCGGGTGCGAACTGGCGATGCTCTGCGACATCCTGCTGGCCGCCGACACCGCCCAGTTCGGCCAGCCGGAGATCAAGCTGGGCGTCATCCCCGGCATCGGCGGCTCGCAGCGGCTGACCCGCGCCGTCGGCAAGGCCAAGGCGATGGACCTGTGTCTGACCGGCCGGACGATGGACGCGGCCGAGGCCGAACGGGCGGGCCTGGTCTCGCGGATCGTTCCCTCCGACGAGCTGCTCACCGAGGCGCTCGCCACGGCGGCCACGGTCGCCGAGATGTCCGCGCCCGTCACCATGATGGTCAAGGAGAGCGTGAACCGGGCCTTCGAGACCACGCTCGCCGAGGGCGTGCGGTTCGAACGCCGCCTGTTCCACGCGACGTTCGCCACCGCCGACCAGAAGGAGGGGATGGCCGCGTTCATGGAGAAGCGGCCGCCGTCCTTCACCCACCGCTGAGAAACGCCGGGAATCGCTGAGAATCACCGGGAATCGCCGAGAGCGGGCGGGGCTGGCAACCGGCTCCGCCCTCAGCAGGGGCGCCGCCAGGCGTCCAGCTTCAGGCGCTTCTGCATGGAGCTGAGCCCGAGCCGCTTGGCCTCGGCGCAGAACTCGCCGGGCTCCAGCTTGTACTCGACGTGGAAGACGGCTTTGCCGTGCTCGATGAACGGCCGCAGTTCGCCGCACTCGCCGAACTGCGCGCACTCCTCGTTCACGGCGAAGTCGAAGTCGTCGACCAGCTGCGGGATCTGGTCGAGGTCGTTCTTGAGCCCGACGGCGAGGCCGCGTTCGTGGGCCAGCCCCGCGATCATGCGGTTGTAGGTGAGCTGCTGCGCGGCGGTGACGGTGAACCCGGTGCGGTTGCGGTACGCCTCGGTGAGATCGGGTTCCACCGCGTCGAACCCCTTCTTCCGGCACATGTCCATACGGGCGGCCATGACCGGGCGGAGCCGGTCGGGGCGGCGGATGTCCAGCCACCGCTCGCCGCCCCAGCCGTTGTTCGCGCCCAGCAGCTTCTCGGAGAACTCGCCGTGGTCGGGCCGGAAGCTCTCCCAGGCGCCGACGTTGAGGTAGCAGATCACCTTGGCGCCCCGGGCGTGCAGGGCGGCGACGGTCCGCGCGCTGTTCTCGAACCCGTCGATGTCGTAGACGGGGACGCGCACGCCGGTGTCGACGCGCCCGTCGAGCTGCCACTGCCACGCGGTGCCGGGCTTGGGCTGCCAGCGGCTCTCGGCGGGCTCGTCCTTGTGCGGTTCGGGCAGGCCGGTCCGGGTGCAGCCCGCCATGAGCAGCGCGAGCAGGACGAACAGCGCCGTGCGGGCGCGTCCTACGGTCACCAGTGTTCCTTTCGGGTCGCGGCCGCCGGCGGCGCGGTCTGCCAGGGGTTGGCCCCGGCCCCGGGAACCGCGTAGTGCACCGCGGCGCCGCGTAGTTCGGCGGTCCGGGCCACGTCGTCGGCGCGGCCGTGCGGTACCGCGTAGACGAGGTGGCAGAAGCGCCGCGGCGGGTGGCCGTGCGCCCAGGCGGGCACCTCGGCGTGCTGGTACGTCGCCCAGTCGCCCTCGAAGGTGACGAGCAGGTCGGCGATCTCGGCGTATCCCGGGTCGGGGTAGGTGCCGGGGTTGAGGACGGTGCGGTGCGCGCCCAGCACCCGGGCGGCGACGGTCAGGCGGCGGTAGCGGGGCACCAGGGCGGCCTGCGCCGCGACCTGGTCGAGGAAGACCCCGTCGACGCCGTACCACTTGCGGTGGCGGCGGATGTCGGCGACGACGGCGCGCAGCGGACGGCGGCCGTATCCGGTGTCGACGTAGCCGAGGACCGGTACGCCCGCGCGGCGCAGCCGGGCGGCGGCGACGGCGAAGGCGGGGTCGGGCCGGGCGCCGGGGCCGTCGGCGGCGTTGAGGATCACCCCGTCGAGCCGGGTCGCGGCCCGGACCAGCGCCGTCCACGTCTGGGGGGCGACGGCCGGGTGGACGTACAGCGGTACGAGCAGCCGCCCCGTATCGCCTGCGGGCCCCGTCATCGCGCCGGCTCCGCGCTGTGGTCGTGCGCCGCCCAGAGGTCGGCGAGGGAGTCGTCGAGGGTGTGCCGGGGCGTCCAGCCGAGGGCCGTTCGGGCGGTGGAGATGTCGGCCTGCTGCCAGGGCACCGCGGCCGAGCGCCGTGATCCCTGGCCGCCCTCGTCGATGCCGCCGCGGTGGCCGGCGGCGCGGGCGAGTCCCTCGGCGAGGGCGCGGGCGGGCCGGGCGGTGCCGCTGCCGACGTTGATGACGCGCGGCAGGGGTCCGGTCGCGGTGACGGCGAGGGCCACGGCGCGGGCCACGTCGCGGGCGTCGACGAAGTCGCGGCAGGCGGAGAGGTCGCCGACGGCGACGGGGCCGTCGGGCCCGGCGCGGCGCAGCTCGGCGGCGAGCCGGCCGGGCAGGGTGGAGCCGGGCGCGTACGGGCCGACGGGGTTGAAGACCCGCAGCACGACGGCGTCCAGGGGGGATTCGGCGACGGCGAGGGTGCCGGCGAGCTTGGTGGCGCCGTAGAGGCCGAGCGGGCGGGCCGGGTCGCTCTCGGCCGAGGGGCGCGGCCCGTCGGGGGCGCCGTACTCGGCGGCGGAGCCGAGGTGGATCAGGCGGGCCTCGGGGGCGGCCGTCTGGAGCGCCTCGCAGAGGAAGGCGGGGCCGCGGGCGTTGGTGCCGGTGAGGTGGACGGGGCTGCCGCCCGTCGCGCCCGCGCAGTTGACGACGGTGTCGGGCGCGAGGGTGCGCAGGGCGTCGGCGAAGCCGGGCCCGTCGGCGGCGGCGAGGTCGACGGTGAGCCCGTTTCCGGGGGTACGGGCGGGGGTGCGGCCCCCGCCCGTGACCCGCGCGCCCGGCAGGGCGCGGAGTTCCCGGATGGTGTGTCCGCCCAGAAAGCCGCCGGCGCCCAGGACGAGGATGCGCATGGCGGCTGGTCACACTCCCTTGATCAGCATGGAGCGGCGGCCGGCGAATTCGGCGTTGGCCCGGTCGTAGTCGTCGGGCCGTCCGATGTCGAGCCAGTAGCCCTCGAACGCGTACGCGTGGGGCGGGGTCCCGGCGGCCAGCAGGTCGAGGACCAACTCGTCGAAGCCGAGCGGCAGTCCGGGGGTGTAGCCGGCGAGGGCGTCGCGGGAGATGCCGTAGACGCCCATGGAGACGCGGTAGTCCATGCTGGGCTTCTCGGTGAAGGCGACGACCCGTTCCGACTCGGTGGTCAGCACGCCGAAGTCGATGTCGACCTTGCGGGCGTAGGTGGCGATGGTCAGGGGCGCGCCGCAGTCGCGGTGGCCGCGGAGCACGTCGCCGAAGTCGAGGTCGGTGAGGATGTCGCCGTTGAGGGCGAGGAAGTGCTCGGGGAGCCGGTCGAGCATGGTGAGCAGCGGTCCCATGGTGCCGAGCGGGCTGTCCTCGGTGGTGTAGCCGACGCGCAGGCCCCATTGGGCGCCGGTGCCGACGTAGGCGCGGATGATGTGGCCGAGGTGTCCGATGGCGAGGGTACAGCTGGTGAACCCGGCGGCGGCGAGCTGGCGCATCACGATCTCCAGGATCGCGTGCTGGTCGCCGATGGGGACGAGCGGCTTGGGCAGCGCGGTGGTGTAGGGGCGCAGGCGGACGCCCTTTCCGCCGGCGAGGATGACTGCGTGCATGGGGTCCTTCTCATGGGCAACTGACATGGCACTGACTCCTTTTGACATCTCGTCAGACGTTGTAGATGTCGGTCTTGTACCTGGCCAGGTTCGCCGGGTCGCGGAAGAACTCGATGGTGCGGGCGAGGCCCTCTTCGAGGTGGTGGGCGGGGGCCCAGCCGGTGGCGGCGCGCAATCGCGAGGCGTCGCAGAGCAGCCGCATCACCTCGGAGGCGACCGGCCGCACGCGGCGGGTGTCCTCGCGGACCTCCAGTTCGGCGTCCATGAGCTTGCCGATGAGCGTCACGAGATCGCCGATGGAGATCTCCCGGCCGGTCCCCGCGTTGAAGGTCCGCCCGACGACCTGCTCGGCGGGCGCGGTGCCGACGGCCAGGAACGCGGCCACGGTGTCCTTGACGTAGCTGAAGTCGCGGGTGGGGCGGAGGTCGCCGAGGTCGAGCGAGCGCTCCCCCGCGGCGACGCGGGCGATGACGGTGGGGATCACGGCGCGCATGGACTGGCGGGGGCCGTAGGTGTTGAAGGGCCGCAGGGTGACGACGGGCGTCTCGAAGCTGGCGTGGTAGCTGTCGGCGAGCCGGTCGCCGCCGGCCTTGGAAGCGGCGTACGGGGACTGGGTGTTGATCGGGTGGTCCTCGGTGATCGGCACGGTCAGCGCGGTGCCGTACGTCTCGCTGGTGGAGGTGTGGACGAGCCGCTGGGCGCCCGAGTGGCGTACGGCTTCGAGGATGTTGAGGGTGCCGGTGACGTTGGTCTCCACATAGCTGTGCGGCGCCTGGTAGGAGTACGGGATCGCGATGAGGGCGGCCAGGTGGTAGACCGTGTCGGCGCCGGTGACCAGGCCGGTCACGGAGCCGGGGTCGCGGACGTCGCCGAGCACGACCTCGGTCTCGGCCAGCACCTCTTTCGGCAGCGTCTCCAGCCAGCCGAACGAGGAGAAGGAGTTGTACTGCACCATGGCGCGCACCCGCCGGCCGGCGGCGACGAGCGCCTCGACCAGGTGGGAGCCGATGAAGCCCTCCGCGCCGGTGACGGCGACGGGGGCCTGGGGGGTTGCGTGCATGCGGGTACTCCTCTAGTGCGACATGCCGCTTTTTGCGGCATGTTTCCTCTGTGGCGTGTCCGTGCTGTGCCGTGCGCCGGGCGATGTGCCGGTGGTGTGCCGTGGGGCGGGTGCGTGGTGCGGGTGGTGCGGGCCGTTCAGCGGTCGTACGGGCCGAGCTGGAGTCGTACGGTCCGTTCAGCGGTCGTACGGGCGGCGGTGCGGGCTTGTGCTGCGGTCGTACGGGCCGGGCTCCGGTGGTGCGGGCCCGCGTGCCGTTCAGCGGTGGGTCGTGATCCGGCCGAGCTGCGCGGTGGCGACGGCGAACAGGGCGACCGCCGCCCCGCCGCACAGGGCGAGTTGGGCGGTGGTCGGCCCGGCCGACCGCAGGGCGAACACGACCGCCTCCCCGGCGGCCGCGCCGATGCACAGCAGGGCGGGGGCCCAGGCGGTGCCGAGCGCCTGGAGCAGCAGCCCCGTCCAGAGCACCGCGCCCAGCAGGAGCAGGGCGAGGTCGCGCGGCACGGTCAGCGGTGGGCTGCCGGGCCACAGCGCCGTCGTCGCGAGGGCCAGTACGGCCAGCGCCCCCAGGTAGGTGCTCAGGCACACGGCCAGCACGCGCATCGCGCGCAGCAGCAGCCCGCCCATGCTCGTACTGTGCGCGAGGGCGCGCAGGGACAGTCCGCGGCAGCGGTAGAGCAGCCATTCGGCGGCCCCCATGCTGAGGGTGAGCGCGATGACCACGGGCCCGGAGGCGGGCGCTCCGTTGCCGTACCAGAGCCGGTCGCCGAGCGCCGCGAAGGTCGTCAGGACCCCGCAGGCCAGGCCGAACAGCCCGTACGGCACCGACGCGGCCAGCGACGCGGCGGCCGGGGCGGACGGCGGGGCGTCGCGGGTGGCGCGCAGGGTCGCGCGGGCCGCGGCGCCGAGCGCGCCGCCCACGGTGGCGAGCAGCAGGGCCGTGCGCACCGCCCCCGGCAGGTCGGCCGCGAGGATCAGCGCGCCCCCGGCGGCCGTGGGCAGCAGGCAGAGCAGCAACTGCCGTTCGCCGCCGAGGACCAGCAGGACGGTGGCCGACCCCAGGTAGAGCGACTGGCCCGCGGAGAAGGCCGTCACCCCGCCGGGCGCGAGGAACGCGAGCGCGGAGGCGAAGGCGAACAGCGCGCCGAGCGGCGCGCCCAGCCGCAGGGTCCGGCCGCAAGCCCCCCGGCCACCGGAGGCCAGCCGGCCGTACGCGCGGTGGGCGAGCCCCTGGTTCCAGGCCCAGGCGACGAGCGCGGAGGCGACGAGCGCGGCCATGCTCGCCGTCTGCTGTCCGGGGGGCGCCACGAGGAAGGGTTCGGCCAGTCCGTAGCCGAGCCCGGGGAGGGTGAAGACGACCGCGCGCAGCAGGGACTGCCAGGGCGCGGCCTTCCACGGGTCGGGCCGGGGGCCTGGTTCGGGGTAGGCGCGGGGCACCTTGGCGAACAGGTCCTCGGCGAGTTCGAAGGCGTCGCGCCGGCCGTAGCGCTCGGCGGCCTGTTCGGCCGTCATGCCGTCGGCTTCGAGTACGGCGGCGATCTCGTCGGGGTGCACGGCGGCGGCGCATACTTCCGCGAGCGCCTCGGCGAGTTCGTCGAGCGGGTCCGCGGCCCAGCCGGGCCGGCGGCGCGCCTGGGTCGGGCCTTCCGCGGCGGCGCGCAGCCGGCGGGTGGTCGCGGGGCCGCCGTCGGGCGGCGGCCCCCAGTGCAGCCGGGGTACGGGTTCCGGGTCGTCGGGAGGCACGAGTCTGAGTAAGCCGCTCATCCGGCACCGCCCGCTGCCATGGCCATGGCGGGGGCCTCCTCCGCCGCGAACGGGACCGGGATGCCGGCGAGTTCGTGGTAGATGTCGCGGAAGGCGGTGATCGTCTGGCGGAGCGTGAACTGCTCGATCACCCGCAGCCGGGCCGCCTGTCCCATCTTGGTGCGCTCCTCCTGGTCGCCCAGCAGCCGCAGCGCGGCACGGGCCATCCGCTCCGGGTCCCGCGGCGGCACGACGAGTCCGCTGTCGCCGACGGCCTCGCGCACTCCCCCGACGTCCGTCGAGACGGTGGCGCGCCCGCAGGACATGGCTTCGATGAGGGTGAAGGGGAAGCCCTCGCTGATGCTGGAGAGCATGACGACGTTCCCGGCGGCGTAGGCGTCCCGGATGTCCTCGACCCGTCCCTCGAAGGTGACCGCGTCGGCCGCGCCGAGTTCCGCGGCGAGCGCTTCGCAGCCCTTGCGGTAGCCCTCCGCGCCGCGCGGGGTGCCGCCGAAGATGCGCAGCCGGGCGGCCGGCATCTCGGACCGTACGATCGCGAAGGCGCGGATGAGGGTCTCCAGGTCCTTGATCGGGTCGACGCGGCCGGCCCAGCTGAGCGTCGGTTGCTCGGGTTCGGGTCCGGCGAAGGGGAAGGCGGCGGGGTCCACGCCGTTGTAGACGGTGCGGATGCGGTCGGGCTGGGTGCCGCCGTGCTCCTCCCAGCGCCGGTTGTAGCGGTTGCCGGGCGTGACGAGGGCGGCGCACCGGTAGCTCTCCTGGGCGAGCAGCCGGAAGAAGCCGAGCATCAGCGCCCGTACGGGCCAGCGGTAGGGCTCCTTGCGGAAGCCCAGATAGCGTTCGCGCAGGTAGATGCCGTGCTCGGTGAGGAGGAACGGCGTGTTGTGCCGGTGGTGGGCGAGCAGTCCCGGCAGTGCGGCGAGCCCGCCGCTGACCGCGTGCGCGACCCCGCCCGGCTCGGTGCGTGCGGCGAGCGGGCGCAGTGCGTGTTCGAGCAGGTCGGTCGCGGTCAGCGCGTCGTGCAGGGTGGGCCGGGAGGCGGCGGTGGGCAGCCGGGGGTCGGTCCACACCCGGGCGAGGGTGCGGGTGGCGGCCTCCGAGCGCAGCGCCGCGGAGAGCGTGCCGCGCTCGGCGTAGTCGGCCAGCCGGTAGAGCTCGTCGGCGAAGTAGTACTCCTGGTCGGGGTCGAGGAGTGCGCACAGGAACTTCTCGTAGCCTTCCAGGAATTGGCGCATGGCGCGGCGGCGCGGGGCGGCGCCGTCCGGCGCCGCTCCCCACAGCGGCAGGCATTCACATCCCTTGACATTGCCCGGGAGCGGCCAGGCGAGTTTCTCCTGGCCGGTCCCGGTCACCGCGATGATCTTGAAGTCGGCGTCCGGCATGCCCTGGACGAGCTGGTCGCACCAGACGCTTACGCCGCCGTGGCTGTGCGGATAGGTGCCCTCGGTGAGCAACGTCACCGAGACGGTGCCGAACCCCGGTCCGGCTGGCGGTTCGTGCATGGAAGTCGCTTCTCCCCGATCGGTACTTCCCTGGAGACGGTGCGGAACGGCGGTCCTCCTACCGCCGGTTGGCGTCTCCGGGGCCGTAGCTCACCGGGTGGCGCACTCCGGCCGGGACCGGAAGGCCGGCGGCCGGGCGCTGTACGTGCGCGGCGGGCCCAGCGTGGGCCGCCGGGTGCGGGGTGAGCGCCGCGGGGATGTCGAGGGCGATGCCGCTCTGCCCGGCCGCGGGCACGGCCCAGCCGGAGCGCGCTCCGGCGTACGCGGCGCCGAACGGCGCCTGGGAGCCGCCGCTGTTCTGCACGGTGCCGTCCGGGGCGGTCACCGGCGCCTTGACGCCCGCGGGCGCCTGGACGGTGACGGCCGAGCCGATCCGGTAGGCGGTGACCTGTCCGGCGGTGACGGCCCGCTGCCAGTCGGCCCGTTCGCGCAGCTCCGCGCCGGCGTCCCGCATCCGCGGGTTGATCAGCGGGGTGTTGTCGGCGAACAGCGCCTTGTAGTCGCCGAGGATCTTGTCGAGCACCTGGTATCCGATGCGCTCCTCGGAGAGGTTGGACTGGTGCATGAAGTGCGGGCGCGGGTCGTTGCCGAGCACGTGGCCGAGGGCGATCCGGGTTTCGAGCGGCACGATGTACGAGGTGTAGCCGGTCTTGATGTCCAGCGGTGCGGGCAGGCAGGTGGTGTTGGTGGAGTTCTCGCAGGTGCCGCTGCCGCCGTCGGCCTTCTTGCCGTAGATCCAGTTGTACTCGTCGACCTCTTCGGCGGCCTTGCCCGCGTTGTAGAAGACGTTCATCGGGTAGCGGGGCACGGTGAGGGCCGGACCGGCCTGGCGCTGGCCCTTCTCGCGGGAGGTGTCGCTGCCGAGCCAGGTGACGCCGGCCGAGGCGAGCGCGGGCGCCAGCTCGGGGTTGTCGGCGGGCTGCTGGGGCGTGGTGGAGAGGCCGGAGTGCTCACCGGTGACCAGTTCGTCCGGGTCCAGGGTGAGCCCTTCCTTCTTGGCCCAGTCGAGGTTGTCCTGGATCTGCGAGGTGATCTCGGCGCGGGAGGTCCACTTCGGCTTTCCGGCGGCGTCCGTCTGGCACTTCCACGGCACCACGCTGAGGTCCTGCACGCAGCCGAGCCAGGCGTGGGTCAGGGTGTGGTTGATCCAGCGGTACGAGCCCTGGTCGGCCACGAACTTGTCGGCGAGCGGGTCCTTGCCGCCGTGCTCCGCCCGGTACTCGATGCTGCCGCCGCCGTTGTACGCGAAGTCGATCTTGACGCCGCTCTGCCGCGACCACTCCTTCGCGTGTTCCGCGTCGTCGGTGGTCATCCGGATGGGGGCGGTGTCGGGCTCGGTGCCGCCGGGGCAGTCGACGTCGCCCGGGGTGCAGTTGAGGTCGCTGTCCCAACGGTCGTCGGCGGCGAAGAGGTCGTCGACGTGGATGGAGAAGTAGTTGTGGGAGGCGCCCAGGTGGATGCCCTGGGTCAGCCACTCCACGACGCCGCGGGAGACCAGCCGCTGCTGGCTCTGGTACTCGTTGTAGACAAAGGTCACCACGAGTTCACTGCGCCCGTCGTGCGTGTACTGGCCGATCAGGGAGCCGCGGGCGGAGCTGCCGGCGATGGCGGTGTCGAGATAGCTGGTGAAGGTCGCGCCGTCCTGCTGCTTGGCGAGCGGTACGGCCGCATAGCCGTAACTCTCGTTCACGGACGGGTTGTTGTCCTCAAAAGGAACGTTTCCACTGAGGTACTTGAAGGGACCGGCGGCGCCGGCCGCCGTCACCTGCGCGGTGCGCCCGTCCAGCGGGCCGATGTAGCCGGAGTCCTGCGCGAGGTTGAGGCCGACGGCCGGGCGGGCGTAGGTGTAGGCGTCCACCTGCCGGATGCCGAATCGTTTCTCGTACGCGGTCAGCGCGGCCATTTCCTTGGAGTCGGTCCCGAAGGGATTGTCGTTCGGCAGTACGACGCCCTGGTACTTGGCGCGCGGCCGCCCGTCGACGGTGTCGCTGAGGAACGCCTCGTCGATACGGGCGCGGCCGCTGTCCGCGAGGCTCACGGTGGTGAACGGCGTGCCGGCGCCGGTCAGTTCGGCGCGTATCGCCGTGGTGGCGGGCTCCCCGTCGTCGACGACCAGGACCCGTAAGTCGACTCTGGGTATGTCGTCCGCGGCGCTCGCTCCGGCCGCCGGCAGCGCCATCGCGAGCAGTGCGGCCGCGGCGCATGCCGATGCCAGTCGGGCCAGTTGCCCCATAGTGTTCTCCCCCCGGGACGGACCGTACGCGGTGCCGTCCGGTAAAAGCGCGTGCGCAGCACGAAAGCGGCGCCCGCACGCGAAACCGATGTCATCCTCCGAGTGCGGTGTGACCCCAACGGCGGCCGGAGCTCCCCACCCCGGCTCAGCACGCCCTCCTGCGCCCCTGCACGGGCCCCACGCCCACGCCTCAACCGCACAGCCATATATTGCGGCAAACCGGAGTGCCGCGAGTCGCACACCGCGCAGGAAGCGGCCACCTCCGGGCCGTCGGCTGTCCTGAATGCATGCTGCACGAATCCCGGCGGGCGCAGCCGGACGGACATGGCCCGTGTCGGTGGCACATGTGGTGACCTGGACCGGTATTGGTCTAGTCCTCGTGATCGACCGGCTCGCTCCGATGTTCGGGGGGTGTACGCCCTACGGACACAGCCGCCCGGAAATCGGCCGAATGATGGCCCTCCCAAATGTCAGGTACATACAGGAACGGGCGGCTCCGCCCCGCCCGCATCACGGGCCGGACCGGCGGAACCGCCCGCTCCTGTTGTCCGAAGGACCCTGCTCCTCGCGCTCAGGCTCCGGCGGGCTCCAGCACGAACACCGGAATCTCACGGTCCGTCTTGCGCTGATAGTCGGCGTAGTCGGGGTACGCCTCGACCGCGCGCCGCCACCACCGCGCCTTCTCCTCGCCGGTGACCTCACGGGCCGTCAGGTCCCGGCGCTCGGGCCCGTCCTGCAGCTCGACATGCGGGTCGGCCAGCACGTTGAAGTACCAGACGGGGTGCTTGGGCGCACCGCCCAGCGAGGCGACCACGGCGTACGCGCCGTCGTGCTCCACCCGCATCAGCGGGCTCTTGCGGATCTTGCCGGACTTCGCGCCCCGGGTCGTGAGGATGATGACGGGCTTGCCCAGCATCGTGTTGCCCGCGCTGCCCCCGGTCCGCTCGAACAGCTCGACCTGGTCGCGCACCATCTTCTCCGGGCTGGGCTCGTACTCTCCCTCTAGCGGCATGGTGTCCTTCCCTCATCGAAGAGCGATCACGCGGCGTCGCATCCGGCCGGTCCACGGCCGGCGCCGCTCATGACCTTTGCTACCACCCGGCCCCCGCGATCGGCGAACGCCCTACCGCCGTGTCGGCTCCGGCGCCTCGTCGATCCCCCGGAACCAGGTGGGTTCGTCCCCCGTCGCCCGCTTGATCCGCATCGTGGCGAACTCCTCCATGGCGGGCAGCGCGTCCAGGGAGAACCAGCCCACCTCCAGGGACTCGTCGTCGTTGACCTTCGCCTCCCCGCCGACGACGCGGCACCGGAAGCAGACGTCCATAAACTGACAGACGTCCCCGTTGGGGTACGTCACCCGGTCCAGCGCCTCGACGAGCAGCACCCGCTCCGGCACGACGTGCACGGCGGTCTCCTCGTACACCTCGCGCACGGCCGTCGCGGCCGGCTGCTCACCGGGCTCGGGGATGCCGCCGATGATCGACCAGCGGCCGTTGTCGGCGCGGCGGCCGAGCAGCACCCGGCCCTGGTCGTCGAAGACGATCGCGCTGACGCCGGGCATCCACAGCAGCTGGTGGCCCGCGGTCGCGCGGAGTTCTCGGATGAAGTCGGGAGTCGCCATGCCCCGAGCGTAACGGCCTTGCCGATCACCGGCCGGGGACGGCGCGGCGCGCCCGGCGGGCCCGAGGCCCGGACCGCGCGGAGACGGTTCGGGTTGGGCGTGACTCGGACATTGTTCGAATGTGGCTCGGAATCGGCCCGGCTACGGCTGGATGCGCACCGTACGGCCGGGCGGGACGTGCAGCAGGTCGCGGATCACCTGTACGGCGGCCTCGGCGTCGTCCACGGTGACGGTGAACGAGCGCCCGTCGCCGAGCCGGATCACGATCCCCTCGCCGCGCCGCACGACGACCGCGGTGCCGATCTCGGGGCGCCAGCGGTAGCCCCAGCCGCCCCACTGGCGGGGCGTGACGCTGGGCGCGAAGTCCGCGTCGACGACATGGGCGAGCAGGATGCGGCGGCGGGGCAGCCCCATGTGGCCGCAGCGCACCTCCAGGGCCTCCTTGTCGACCCGCACCGCCACGTGCACGAAGGCCAGGGTTCCGTAGAGCATCAGCAGTCCGGCCGCGAGGCAGCCGACCACGGACATCACGAGCGGCGCGAGCCCCGACGTCCACGCGGAGTCGACGGCCAGCTGCACGCCCAGGGCCACGCAGGCCGCGCCCGCAGCGGCCAGCAGCCACTGCACTCTGTTGGTGGCGCGCCCGGTCCAGACATCGGGGATGTGCGGGGTCACGCCCGGCTTCTCGTCCTCGGTGTGGTCCTTCATGGGAGGCAGCCTACCTATTTTCGGGCATGCCGACAGCGGGCCGAACGTCCCGCACCGTCCGTACCCATGTTCGCCCTGGCCCATTCCTCCAGGTCGGCCCCTGCTGTCAGGCCGGACTGACCACCGCCAGAAGACGTCCCTCCGGATAGGTGAGCGAGGCCGGCTCCAGAGCCGCCTCCTGGCCGCCGAGGAGGACGGTCAGACCGCCGGTGGCCGCGGCCTCGGGGGCGGGCTGCGCGCCGATCCGGCGCAGCGCCTGAGCGGCGACGGCGTCGGCGGAACCGTAGAACACGGGGGGCGGTGCGGCGGGCTGCCGCACGGCGGCGAGGATGCGCTCGGCGACCAGCTCGTAATGGGTGCAGCCCAGGACGATGGCCCTTACATCGCGGGGCGTACGACCGGCGGCCACGGCCACCGCGGCGTCCAGGGCCTCCGGATCGGCGTGCTGCACGGCGTCGGCCAGACCGGGGCAGGCCACCTCGGTGACGTCGACCCCGGCGGCGAAGTCGCGGATCAGCCCGCGCTGGTAGGGACTGCCCGTGGTGGCCGGGGTGGCCCAGATGGCGAACGGCCCGCCGCCGACCGCCGCGGGCTTGATCGCCGGGACGGTCCCGATCACGGGGATCTCCGGCTCCAGCTCGGCGCGGATCGCGTCCAGGGCGTGCACGGAAGCGGTGTTGCAGGCGACGATCAGGGCGTCGGGGCGGTGCGCGGCGGCGGCCCGTACGCAGCCGAGCGAGAGTTCGGTGACCTCCTCGGCGCTGCGGGGCCCCCAGGGCAGCGTGTCGGGCGCCGAGGAGAGCACGAGGTCCGCGTCGGGTCGCAGCCGGCGCACGGCGGCCGCTGCGGCCAGCAGCCCGTTACCAGAGTCCATAAGCGCGATCTTCACTCGATCACCTTACCGGGGCGGCTTTCCCGGGGGCCCGCAGGGTCGGCCACCGGTGATCGCACGCCTCCCGCCGCTTTCCACCCCTCCCTCGCGGGGGCCTCCCTCCGCTCGGCCGCCGGGTGCGGCAGACTGCGCCGGGTGAACGCGTTGACCTGGATCGCCGTCGTCTCCCTGGCCGCCTGGGGGTGGCTGCTGCTGGGACAGGGCTTCTTCTGGCGTACGGACGTCAGGCTGCCGGACCGCGCGCCGCCCGCCGAGTGGCCATCCGTCGCGGTGGTGGTACCGGCCCGCGACGAGGCCGAGGTCCTGCCGCGGAGCCTGCCCACCCTGCTCGCCCAGGAGTACCCGGGCCGGGCCGAGGTCTTCCTGATCGACGACGGGAGCTCGGACGGCACGGGAGAGCTGGCGCGGGCGCTCGCGGCCGACCGGGGCGGGCTGCCCCTGACGGTCGGCTCGCCGGGCGAGCCGGAGCCGGGCTGGACCGGGAAGCTGTGGGCGGTGCGGCACGGGATGGCGCTGGCCCGCGCCCGTACGGACGCCGAATACCTGCTGCTCACCGACGCCGACATCGCGCACGGCCCGGACAGCCTGCGCGAGCTGGTGTGCGCGGCGCGGACGAACGGGCTGGACATGGTGTCGCAGATGGCCCGGCTCCGGGTGGCGACCGCGTGGGAGCGGCTGATCGTCCCGGCGTTCGTGTACCTCTTCGGGCAGCTGTTCCCGTTCCGCTGGGTCAACCGGCCCGGCGGGCGGACGGCCGCGGCGGCGGGCGGCTGTGTGCTGCTCAGCGTGGAGGCGGCCGAGCGGGCGCGAATCCCGGAGGCCATCCGGCAGGCGGTGATCGACGACGTGACGCTCGCGCGGGCGGTCAAGGGGACCGGCGGGCGGATCTGGCTGGGGCTGGCGGACCGGGTGGAGAGCGTCCGGCCGTACACGGGTCTGGGGCCGCTGTGGCGGATGGTGTCGCGCAGCGCGTACGCGCAGCTGCGCCACAACCCGCTGGTGCTGGCGGGCACGGTCGTGGGGCTCGCGGTGGTCTACCTCGCGCCGCCCGTGGCGCTGGTGGCGGGAGCCGCCGCCGGCGCAGCCGCCCCGGCGCTGCTCGGCGGCTGCGCCTGGGCGGTCATGATCGGCACGTACCTGCCGATACTGCGCTACTACCGGCAGCCGCCGTGGCTGGCCCCGCTGCTGCCGCTGATCGCCGCGGCGTACCTGGCGATGACCGTCGACTCCGCGGTGCAGCACTACCGGGGCCGCGGCGCGGCCTGGAAGGGGCGTACGTACGCCCGTCCCGAGGCCGCGCCGTGAGCGGGCGCGGCTACTTGCGGCCGGGGGTCCAGTTCATGCCCCAGCCGTAGGCGCGGTCCAGAGTGCGCTGGGGGCTGACGCCGCGGTCCGGCACGAGGTAGCGGGCCTCGCGCTGGACCATGAGGTCGTCGCCGGTGTTGGTGATCAGGGCGAGTGCGGCGACGGTGGACGGCACGGTGCACTCGTCGAGCGAGAAGTCGATCGGTGCGCCACCCTGCGGGGTCAGGGTGACCGTGGCGTGCAGATTGGCGAAACTCCGAGCGCCTTCGTAGATCGTCACGAACACCAGCACACGGGCGATCTCCGCCTTGCGGTCGAGGTTGATCGTGAGGTTCTCGCCGGCCTCCGAGGCGCCGGTCCGGTCGTCGCCGTCGAGGTGGATGTAGGGGGCCTGGCGCAGCGAGCCGAAGGAGTTGCCGAGCGCCTGGACCACGCCCTTGCTGCCGTCGGTGAGCTCGTAGAGCGCGCCGAGGTCGAGGTCGAGATCGGCGTGCATGGCCATGGCCTTGCCGAGCTTCTGGCCCCAGCCCTTGAACTGCTTGCGGACCTCCCAGTTCAGGTTCACGCGCATCGAGCCCGAGGTGCCGCCCTGCTTGGTGAGCGAGACGGACGGCGCTTCCTTGGTGAGCGTCACCTTGCTGAGCCGTACCGGGGCGGGGGCCGGAGCCGGGGCGGGCGGAGCGGCGGGCGGCGGCGCGACGGGCTGCGCGGGCGGCTGCGGCGCGGCCTGCGCGGGAGCGGGCGGCGCCGCGGGCGCTGGCTGCGGCACGGGGGCGGGCGCGGCCGGCCGGGGCTCGTCCACGCTGATCCCGAAGTCCGTCGCCAGCCCCGCGAGCCCGGTGCCGTACCCCTGGCCGACCGCGCGGAACTTCCACGCGCCCTGTCTGCGGTAGAGCTCGCCGAGGACGAAGGCCGTCTCGACCGTGGCGTCCTCGCTGTCGAACCGGGCGAGCTCCGCGCCGCTCGACGCGTCCAGCACCCGGACGCACAGGCCCGGCACCCGGCCGAAGGAGCCGCCGTCGGCGGAGGCCGCGATCACGACGGTCTCGATGGCGGGCTCGACCCGGTCGAGGTCGACGGAGAGGGTGTCGGTGACCGCTCCGTCCGCGGGACGCTTGCCCTCGTGGCGCACCGCGCCCGAGGCGTGCGCCGGCTGGTTGTAGAAGACGAAGTCCGCGTCGGAGCGGACCTTCCCCGAGAGCAGCAGCAGCGCGGAGGCGTCGACGTCCGGCACTCCGGCGCCGGTCCGCCAGCCCAGTTCGACCCGCACCGCCGATGCCGGAATCTGCACATTGGTGCCCTTGCGCATGGTCATGCTCCACCCCTCCGAACGGGCCGTGAACGCGGCCGGTCTGTACCCGGTCCCAACGTACCTTGGCGACCGCTTTTCGCAGGTTCGCTCGCTTTGCGGCGCCCGCGGTCAGGACGCCGCGCCGTCCGCCACCCGCGTCGGCCGCACCACTTGCGGGTGAACTCGGCGACGGGAGCGCCGAGTTGCGCGGCGGAACGGGATCCGGCGGAACAGCCCGCGGCCCCGACCCGTGCACCCCAGGCGGACGTTCGCCGGCCGGACCGCGGACCGGGAACCCCTGTGACGGGGGCGGCTAATCATGCTGGTGTGTCCTGATGTACCCCTTGTGGTCCGACCTGTGTATTTGCAGGTCAGAAGGGGGTTGGTGCTACCTTCCCGTAGACCGGGCCTGGGCGGTGGGCTTAACTTATGGGCTATGACCTCCCCCCGCAGTTCCTACGGCGGCGGCTACTTCGCCGCGTCGTCGTTCCCGGACACCCCTATCTACGACAGCCTCGTCGCCGAGCGGGGCACTCCGCAGATCGCACCGATCCGGGTTCCTTCCCCGTACGACACCAGCGGACACTTCCCCGCGCTCCCGGCCGCGCTGCCCGCGCTTCCGGCGGGGCCGTCCCAGCACACTCCGCAGCAGGGCTACCCCGCGGCGCAGCAGCAGCCGGCGCTCCAGCAGGCCCCCGCGCCGTACATCCCGCAGCAGGCGGGCGGCCCGCGCGGCTACCCGGGCCCGCAGCAGTACCAGCAGCAGCAGCGCCCGGCCGCGCCCTCGGGGTACGAGGCCATGCGGCCCGTCGCGCCCCGGCCGGCCCCTTCGCCGTACGACGACCAGTACGGCCGTCAGTACCCCAACCAGGGGGGCTACTGACCTGGTCGATCGCTCAATTGTCCGACCCGGCTGGCAAACTGACCGCATGTCCGACCCAGTGTTGAACGCGGTCCATGTCTATCCGGTGAAGTCGGTCGCGGGGTGCGCGCCCGGTGAAGCGGCCGTGGAGCCGTGGGGGCTCGCCGGGGACCGGAGATGGGTGCTGACCGAGCCCGACGGCAGACAGATCACGCAACGGCAGCAGCCGCGCCTCGCCTTGGCGTCGGCGCGTCCGCTGCCCGGCGGCGGAATCCGGCTCACGGCCCCCGGCCTTGAGCCACTGGACGTCGAGGTGCCCGACGAGATCGGCACGGTCACCGTGCAGATCTTCCGGGACAAGGTCGAGGCCGTGCCCGCGGGCGCCGACGCCGACGCCTGGGCGAGCGACTTCCTCGGCGTCGAGGCCCGGCTGAACCATCTCGACGCCCCGGAACACCGCCGCCCCATCAGGCCCGATTTCGCACGGCCCGACGAGACCGTGAGTTTCGCCGACGCCTATCCGTTGCTGCTCACCACGACAGCCTCGCTCGACGCCCTCAACTCGCTGATAGCACAGGGCGACCACGCGGACGAGGGCCCGCTGCCCATGAACCGCTTCCGGCCCAACGTCGTCGTCGACGGCGTCGCCCCGTGGGCCGAGGACGGCTGGCGGCGGGTGCGCATCGGCGAGATCGATTTCCGGGCGCCCCAGCCCTCCGCGCGCTGCGTCATCACCACGACCGACCAGCGCACCGCGGAGCGCGGCAAGGAGCCGCTGCGCACGCTCGCCCGCCATCACCGCATCGGCGACGCGCTGGTGTTCGGGCAGAACCTCATCCCCGAGACCACAGGGACGCTGCGGGTCGGCGACCCGGTCGAGATCCTTGAGTAGCCTCGGCGGGAGCACGCCCGTCGCCCCCGTCGACGCGCCACGGCGACAGTCCCGCGCAAAGGGTGATTTTGCTCTCTCCCCCGCCGTCTCGCGCATGTAACCCCTCAAGTGAGGTATTTACGGACGCGGAAGGGGGTGCAGCACCGTGCACAAGACTCCGGTCATCTGGCGGTGGCGGCACAACCCACTGCGCCGGGGAACGGACCTCGTCGAGGCGTGGGTGGGGCTGATCGCCGTACTGCTGATGCTGGTCGCGGCCCCGGCGGCCGGCTGGGCCGTGGGCTCGCTCGCCCATGGCGCCCTGCGGCAGACCGTGCGGGAACAGCAGCAGCACCGGCATCTGGTCACCGCGACCGCCGTGCGGCTCATGCCGAGGCCGCCGATGGAACCCGACCCCGAGACCGCCTCCGGGCACCGCCCGCAGCACCGCCGGGTGCTGGCCAACTGGACCGCGCTCGACGGCAGTACGCACACGGGCGTCGTCAGCGCCCGGCGGGTCGCCGCCCCCGGCGACCCGTTCCCGCTGTGGACCGACGACAGCGGCAGAGCCTCCGCCCGCCCCATGGACAGCACCACGGCCGCCGCGCACGCCGCTCTCGCCGGACTCGGCACGGCCGGCGCGGCGGCGGGGCTCGTCGAGGGCCTCCGCCGGCTGGTCGTCCGGCGGCTCCTGCTGAGAAGGTACGCGCGGTGGGACCGCGCGTGGGCTCGGGCGGGCCAGACCTGGGGCCGGGCGGGCGCGGGGAGCTGACCGGTCAACTCCCGTCCCCCGCGCACGCTACGGTGGTGCCGCCAGTACACGTCCGTACGCGGTGAACGTAACCACGAGGTGGGGGCACAACAGCACCATGGCACAGGGCTCGGTCCAGGTGACGCACACCGGCACATCACGGTGGCGGCGGCGCACGGGAGAGTACGCCTCCCTCGCCGCCGCCCTGGAGGCCGCGGCCGACGGGGATGTGCTGTCCATCTCCCCCGGCACGTACCGGGAGAACCTCGTCGTGGTCCGGGCCGTCACGCTGCGCGGCAGCGAGAGTACGCGCGGCTCGGTGCGGATCGCGCCGACCGAGGGCGTGCCGCTGACCGTCCGCGGCTCCGCGGCCCTGCACGACCTCTACGTCGAGGGGCAGGACTCGACCGTGCCCGCGCTGCTCATCGAGGACGGCGCACCGGAGTTGGCGGGCATCCGGGTGGCGACCCGCTCGGCGGTCGGCATCGAGGTGCGCGGCGGAGCCCGGCCCACGGTGCGCCGCTGCACCGTGGACAATCCGGGCGGCATCGGCATCAGCGTGCTGGACGGGGCGGGCGGCGTCTTCGAGGAGTGCGAGGTGATGGCCGCCGGCCAGTCCGGCGTCGCGGTGCGCGGCGGCGGCCATCCGCGCCTGGAGCGCTGCCGCATCCACCACGCCTCGGGGGCCGGGCTGACGATGACGGGCGAGGGCACCGCGCTGGAGGCCGTCGGCTGCGAGGTGTACGAGATCAAGGGCAGCGGCGTCCAGGTGGCGTCGCGCGCCACCGGGCACCTCACGGACTGTCAGGTGCACCGGACCTCCGCGGACGGCGTCACGCTCGACACGGACTCGGTGCTCACGCTCTCCGACTGCGACATCCACGACATCCCGGAGAACGCGGTCGACCTGCGCTCGCGTTCGGTGCTCACGCTGACGCGCTCCACGGTGCGCCGCTTCGGCCGCAACGGCCTGTCCGTATGGGACCCGGGCACGCGGGTGGACGCCAACCAGTGCGAGATCAACGAGAGTACGGGCGACTACCCGGCGGTCTGGGTCAGCGACGGCGCGACCGCCGTCCTCGACTCCTGCCGGGTGCGCGACGTGCCCGACGCGCTGTTCGTCCTCGACCGCGGGTCGCGCGCCGACGTCGTGGACAGCGACATATCCCAGGTCCGCAACACGGCCGTGTCGGTGAGCGACGGCGCGACCGCGCAGCTCGACGACTGCCGGATACGCGAGGCGGCGACCGGGGCCTGGTTCCGCGACCACGGCAGCGGCGGCACCCTGGCCAACTGCACCATCGACGGGGCGGCGACCGGCGTCATCGTCACCAAGGGCGCGGACCCCGCCATCGAGCGCTGCACGGTGACCTCGCCCATCGAGGCGGGGTTCTACGTGTCGGCGGAGGGCCGCGGCACGTTCCACGGCTGCCGGGTGACGGGCAGCAGCGGTTACGGCTTCCACATCATCGACGGCTGCCGCACGACGCTGACCCGGTGCCGCACCGAGCGGTGCGCGCGCGGCGGCTACGAGTTCGCCGAGGACGGCCCGGTCAGCGAGGACTGCACGAGCGACGAGAGCGCGACGCTGGCCGCCGTCTCCCCCGCCGCCGGGCTCGGGTCCGCGGCCGCCGCGACGGAGACGGCGGTGCAGACGGTGGGGCTGCTCGGCGGGGTGCCGGGGCCCCGCGCCCCGGAGCCGGCCGCGCCCGAGCCGCCGGACACCGCCTCCGCACGCCCCTCGACGGAGGTGCTCGGCGAACTCGACGCGCTGGTCGGCCTGGAGAGCGTCAAACGGGAGGTGCGCGCCCTCACCGACATGATCGAGGTGGGCCGCCGCCGTCAGCTGGCCGGGCTCAAGGCGGCTTCGGTCCGCCGCCATCTCGTCTTCACCGGCTCCCCCGGCACCGGCAAGACCACCGTGGCACGGCTCTACGGCGAGATCCTCGCCTCCCTCGGGGTGCTGGAGCGCGGCCACCTGGTGGAGGTCTCACGGGTGGACCTGGTCGGCGAGCACATCGGCTCGACCGCCATCCGCACCCAGGAGGCGTTCGACCGGGCGCGCGGCGGGGTGCTCTTCATCGACGAGGCGTACGCGCTGTCCCCGGAGGACTCGGGCCGGGACTTCGGCCGGGAGGCCATCGACACGCTGGTGAAGCTGATGGAGGACCACCGGGAGGCGGTCGTGGTGATCGTCGCCGGGTACACCGCCGAGATGGAGCGTTTCCTGTCCGTCAACCCCGGTGTGGCGTCCCGCTTCTCGCGCACCATCACCTTCGGCGACTACACGCCGCGAGAACTGCTGCACATCATCGAGCAGCAGGTGGAGGAGCACGAGTACCGGATCGGCGAGGGCACCTCCGACGCGCTGCTCAAATACTTCACGGAGCTGCCCAAGGGCCCGGCGTTCGGCAACGGCCGCACCGCCCGGCAGACCTTCGAGGCGATGGTCGAGCGGCACGCGGGCCGGGTGGCGCAGCTCCCCGACCCGAGCACCGACGAGCTGACGCTGCTCTACTCGGAGGATCTGCCCGAGCTGCCCTGAGGTCCGGCCGGGCTGCCCTGAGGTCCGGGCTGCGCCGGTATCCGGGGCGGCCCCAGCCGGGCGAGGAGCGCGGTGCGCTCCGCGTCGAATCCGGGGTCGGCCTGGTAGTCGGAGTGGCCGAGTATGGGCGCGGGCAGCGGGTGGTCCGGCGTGCGCCCGTAGGCGAGGGGGTCCTTCAGCGGCCCGCAGTCGACCTCGGGGCCGGTGTGGTCGGGCAGCCGGATGGGGCCGCCGATCGGGTCCGTGAGCCGCCACAGATTCCGCCAGCAGTGGATGTCGCCGTGCAGAGCGGTCAGCTGCGCGGGGCCGAAGTAGGCGGGGAACCAGCGTCCGTAGAGCCGCTCCAGCGGGCAGCCGTAGGTGAGCAGGGCGACGCGTTTGCGGGTGTGCCGGTCCAGTTGCCAGACCGCGGCGGCGGCGAGGACGCTGCCCTGCGAGTGCCCGGAGATCACGAGCCGCCCTCCGGTGCGCCGGGTCCAGGTCTCCATGCGCCAGGTGAGGTCGGGGACGGCCCGCTCCGCGTAGCAGGGCGGCGCGAAGGGGTGGGCGGCGCGCGGCCAGAAGGTGCCGACGTCCCACAGGATGCCGATGGTGCGGCGCGCGGAGGGGTCGCGGTAGGCGCGGCGCCCCCAGGCCAGGAGGAGCACGAAGACGAACCCCATGAACCACGAGCCGAGCGTCTGCGCGGTCTGCGCCCCGGCCTCGATGACGCCGGTGGTCCCCTCCGCGGCCTTGCCCGGCACCTCGTGGGTGCCCCAGGCGCCGGCGACGGCGACGCCGCCCAGTACGAGCGTGACCGCGGCGACGGTGCCGACCACCCAGGGGGCGGAGTCGGTGAGCCCGGCGCGCGCGATGGTCCCTGCGATGGCGCCCGTACGGGTCTCGTCGGGCTTCTCGTCCGGGTAGCCGTCGGGGACGGTGCGCAGGAGCCGCTGTTTGCGCACGCGGGTCACCCACAGGAAGTAGAGCACCAGGAGCAGCAGGGCGGACAGCAGCACGGGGATGATCGACGCCTGCCAGGACAGCACCACCGGCGGCCCGTCGACGGCCCCCTCGCCCATGCCGGGCGTACGGCCGCCGTCGAGCCAGTCGGCGATCCATTGGGCGACTCCGCCGGAGAGCACGCCGCCGAGCGCGCAGGCGAGCATCGCGACGGCGGGGCCGGCGAGGCCGCGCAGCGGGGACCGCTCCGCGGGAGTTCCCTGGTAGAGCGCGCGGGCGGCGACCGCGAGGCCGATGACGAGGACGCCCTGGGCCAGGGCGATGACGCCGAAGGTCTCGTTGCCGGGCAGCATGCCCTCGGAGGTCCAGCCGGGGCGGTTCCAGGCGGCGTGCACCGCGCAGAGCAGCAGCACGGCGAAGGAGATGCCGGGCAGCGCCCGGGCGGTGGCCCCGTCGAGGGCGTCGTCGGTCCGGGACTCGCTGCGGCCGCGGCGGCACACCACGTACACGATGAGGGCGCCGGTGCAGACCAGCAGCGCGTGCAGCCACCAGCCGGAGGCGTCCAGCCAGGGGGCGCCGCCCTCCTGGCGGTCGTAGCGGGACGTGGTCCAGGAGATCACGGCGGCGACGGTCAGGAAGCCGGCCGCGGTGTGGGCGGCGCGCAGCCGGGCCACGAGCCGCCGTCCGTACCAGAAGCCGGGCAGGCAGAGCGCGGGGCGGCCGGTGCCGGCCGGGTCGTCCTCCTCCAGGGGGCGGCCGACCGGCTGCTGGGACTCGTACGCGCTCCAGGTGCGGTGCGAGAGGAACCAGAGGAGGGCCACTATGGCGGCGGGCACGACGGCGGCGAGCGCGAGCCGCCTGCCGGGCTGGCTCCACCAGCCGCCCCCTTGCGGCGACATGAAGCCGAGCCAGGTCTTCCCGGCGGCGCAGGAGGCCGTGCCGGCGCACTGCCAGGCCGTGAGGTCGAGGGCGACCTCGCAGGCGGCGGCGATGAGCAGGACGGTGAGGCTGAGCGCGACGAGCCGCACGATCATGCCGTACGCGCGCACGGTCCGGGCGCGGCCGGTCGCCGAGGGCCGCATCCAGTGGGCGAGGTTGGCCACCATGAAGGGGAGCAGCACCAGCCACAGGGCGCGGGAGCTGTCGCCGGAGGTGAGGTTGCACCAGACGTACGCCTCGCGCACCGGCTCCTCGCGGTGGTCGGCGGGGCGCTGCTCGGCGTCGGTGTCGCCGGCGCGCCGGTAGATGCCCGCGGTGGTGTCGCCGGTGACGCGCTCGGTGCGCGCGTCGTTGAGCATCTCCTGCGGGGTGGTGCCGCCCACCCCGTGGACGAGCAGCTCCAGCGCGGGGCGGTCCCGCTGCCCGCCGCCGGTCTTGTCGGTCGTCTGGACTTCGTGCGCTTCGGTGTGTCGTGCTGCTGACGCTTTGTCGTGCGCGGCCGGTGCCACCGTGTCCCCCGATCCCGGTGTGGTGGTTCGCTATGAGGATTGTGCCCGGAGGCACTGACAACAGCCCGCGGCCGTGCGGGCGAGGCGGAATCGTGATGCGAATGCCCCGGGAACGCTCGGTCGATGCGCTGTCGTACCCGCGTGGGAGGATGAGCCCGCGACAACGCGACGGCTGATCGGAAGGTCGGAAAGGACGGGCCGGGTGGTGAGCGACAACCAGAACCTCCTCGCGGAGCAGCGGCGCGCCCTGATCCTCGACGAGGTCAGACGGCGCGGCGGGGTGCGGGTCAATGAGCTGACGCGGAAGCTGAGCGTCTCGGACATGACGGTCCGCCGCGATCTGGACGTGCTCGCCCGGCAGGGTGTGCTGGAGAAGGTGCACGGCGGTGCGGTGCCGGTCGCGGAGGCGAGCACGCACGAGCCGGGTTTCGAGGCCAAGGCGGGCCTGGAGCTCAGCGCCAAGGAGGACATCGCCAGGGCCGCGGCGCGGATGGCGGCGCCCGGCAGCGCCATCGCCCTGGCCGGCGGTACGACCGCGTTCGCCCTGGCCCAGCAGTTGCTGGAGGTGCCGGATCTGACGGTGGTGACGAATTCGGTGCGCGTGGCCGATGTGTTCTACAACGCGCAGCGGGCGGCGGCGAGCGGTGGTTCGGGGCCGCGGCCCGGCGCCGCGACGGTGGTGCTGACGGGCGGGGTCCGTACGCCGTCGGACACGCTGGTGGGGCCGGTGGCGGACGCCGCGATCCGGTCCCTCCACTTCGATGTGCTCTTCCTGGGCGTGCACGGCATATCGGTGCGGGCCGGGCTCTCCACGCCGAACCTCGCGGAGGCCGAGACCAACCGGCACTTCGTGCGCTCGGCGCGGCGGGTGGTGGTCGTGGCGGACCACACCAAGTGGGGGACGGTCGGCCTGAGTTCGTTCGCCGCGCTGGAGGACGTGGACGCGCTGGTGACGGACGCGGGGCTGCCGGGCCCGGCGCGCGCGGAGATCTCCGAGCATCTGCCGGAGCTGGTGGTGGTGGGCGGCCCCGAAGGCGACGCAGACATCTGACGGCCCGACAGCTATGGTGTGCCCGCCCGGTCACGTTGCCGATCCCGCCGGAGGTATACGACCATGGCGCGCCGACTCCGCCCTGTCGGGCTCGATTTCGTCGAGACCGCCCCGCTGCGGCTGGTCTTCACCGCCGACGCCGCGGCGCGGCCGGAGACGGTCTACCGGGCGCTGGCCGAGGAAGTCACCCAGTGGCCCACGTGGTACCGGGCGGTCACCCTGGCCCGCCCGGTCGACGGCGCGAGGGGCCGCGAGGTCCGGCTGGTGGGCGGGGTCCGCTTCGTCGAGACGATCATGGCCGCGGACGCGCCCGAGCGGTACGCCTACCGCGTGGACGAGGTGAACGCCCCCGGCGTACGCGCCCTCCTGGAGGAGTGGCGGCTCACTCCGATCGGCTCCGGGGACGGCGCCGGCACCCGCGTGCGGTGGACGTTCGCCGTCGACGCGGCGGCCCCGGTGCGGGGCGCGCTGCGGCTGGCCCGGCCGGGGTTCGGGCGCGCGTTCCGCGACGCGGTGCGCGCGCTGGACCGGCGGCTGGCGTCCGTATGACCACCGCCAGTCCACGGGTGGGACGGGCTCCGGGGAGGACTACTCGGGCCAGCGGCCGGTCGCGAGGAAGGAGGCGATGGTCTCGGCGTACGGCGCCATGTCCAGGCCCTGTCCCTCCAGCCACGCGTCCGAGTAGTACTTGTCGAGATAGCGGTCCCCCGGGTCGCAGATCAGGGTGACCACGCTGCCGGTACGCCCCTCGGCGACCATCTCGGCGACGATCTTCAGGGCGCCCCACAGCCCGGTCCCCGTGGAGCCGCCCGCCTTGCGGCCGATCGCCCGCTCCAGCGCCCGTACGGCGGCGACGCTCGCCGCGTCGGGGACCTTCATCATGCGGTCGATGGCGCCGGGCACGAAGCTCGGTTCCATGCGGGGGCGGCCGATGCCCTCGATGCGGGAGCCGCGGTCGCTGCTCGCCTCGGCGTCGTGGTCCCGCCAGCCCTGGAAGAAGCAGGAGTTCTCGGGGTCCGCGACGCAGACGCGGGTGTCGTGCTGCATGTAATGGACGTAGCGGGCGATCGTCGCGGAGGTGCCGCCCGTGCCGGCCGTGGCGACGATCCAGGCGGGTTCGGGGTGCCGCTCCAGCCGTAGCTGGCTGTAGATCGACTCGGCGATGTTGTTGTTGCCCCGCCAGTCGGTGGCCCGCTCGGCATAGGTGAACTGGTCCATGTAGTGCCCGCCGGACCGCTCCGCGAGGGCGGCGGCCTCCTGGTACATCTTCCGGGGGTCGTCCACGAAGTGGCACTGCCCGCCGTGGAACTCGATCAGTCGGCACTTCTCCGCGCTGGTGGTGCGCGGCATGACGGCGATGAAGGGCACGCCCACGAGGTTGGCGAAGTACGCCTCGGAGACGGCGGTGGAGCCGCTGGACGCCTCGATGACGGGCCGGTCGGGCCGGATCCAGCCGTTGCACAGTCCATACAGGAAGAGCGAGCGGGCGAGGCGGTGCTTGAGGCTGCCGGTGGGGTGGGTGGACTCGTCCTTGAGATAGAGGTCGATCCCCCACTCCTCGGGCAGCGGGAAGAGCAGGAGGTGGGTGTCGGCGGAGCGGTTGGCGTCGGCCTGGACCTTGCGGACGGCCTCCTTGAGCCAGCTCCGGTAGCCGGGATCGGTACGGTCCACGTCGAGCGTGGGGGTGGCGGGACCCCCTCGGGCCGGTCCTGTCGCGTCCGCCGCCCCCGGTTGCACTGTGCTGTTCACGCCGCTCCTCACGATGACTTCCGGGCTCATCGGGAGCTCTCGGACGTTTCGATCATAAATGGGCACTGGTGCGCGAGCCGTCTCGCAGGCAGACTGCGGGCAAGTGGTTGGTTCGGCCTTCGGCCAGGGAGGTGGTGCACCGTGGCGGAGCCAGAGTTCGCGGCGTCCGAGTTCAATGCGACAGGGGTGCGGATCGAGCGGTTTCTCCGCTCTCTCACCCGGGCCGGGCAGATCAAGATCAAGGACGGCAGGCTGGAGCTGCTCACCAGTTACGGTCGCGAGATCGACAGCGCGCCCGTGGACTCCGTACACGCCAGCAGGCCCTGGTTCGCGGCCCGCGGACGCGCCCGCGCCACTGTGAACGGCACCCGCTATCTGCTCACCCTGGACCAGCGAGAGGCCGCCGGCGAACTGGAGACGGGCACGGCACGCCGCTTCCTGGACGCGGTACGCACGGCGCACGCCCGCGAAACCCGCGAAGCCCAGGACTCCAGAGGCATCAGGGGCTGACGGGGCACGAGTTGCGCGTGTGCCGGTTCTGGTCGAATCTTGACTCGTACCAGCATCACTGAGGGTTCACCGGTGGTAACGCTGAGAACCAGCCTCCGCCGGTCGGCTCGCAGCCACCACACCGCAGGAACCGTTCCCAGCCCGCGTTTGTCCCCGCATCCCCGCATCTGTATCAGGCTAGCCCTACTTCTTCAGGGAGTCGCAGCCGTGATCAGCCGGCCGAGCAGGCATTGCACGGTGGAGCTTCAGGCCCTGCCGTCGCGGATCGGACAGGTCCGCAGAATCGTATCCGCGCAATTGCGGTACTGGCATCTCGATCCGCTCATCGATCCCGCGGCGCTCGGGGTCACCGAGCTGCTGACGAATGTCCACCGCCACGCGGAACCCGACAAGCAGTGCACGGTGGAGATCATCCTCCTGATCGACCGGCTCACGGTCTCCGTGCAGGACCACGACCCCCGGCTGCCGAGCCTCACCGGCGCCGACGAGTGCAGCACCCACGGACGCGGGCTCGCCCTCATCGACGCGGTCAGCGAGAGCTGGGGCATCCGGACCCGCGAGGACGGTGAGGGAAAAGCCGTGTGGTTCACCCTCCCGGTGCCGCCCACCGCCGCCGTCGCACCGCCGACTCCGCTGTGCGCACCCGAGACCACCGTCTCGTTCGAACAGCCGGCCCCGTCGCACCGGACGAACGGACTGCGCGAGCACACGCCCGCGCGGTCGGCGGTTCTGGGCTGACTGGGCTGACTGGGCTGACTGGGCTGACTGGGCTGACTGGGCAGGGAACGAGCCGGGGCTGAGTGGGCGACCGCTGGTGGGCTGGTCGCGTGCCCTGTCCACGGGCTGACGCCGGTGCCGGGTCCTGTGCCGCTGATGCCGGTGTCGAGTCCTGTGCTCGCTGGCGCCTGCGCCGGGCCCCGTCCTCGCTGACGCCTGCGCCGGACCCCGTCCTCGTGGACGCCTGCGCCGGGCCCGGCTTCGCCGACGCCGGAGCCGGGCCCCGTCCTGCGCGCTGATGCCACCACCCCCGTGGGCGACATCAGCACGCGGGACGCGCGACATGGGACGCGCGACGCCGGACGCGGCAGGAGGACTCCGGCGAACGGTCGCAGCCGCCACGGATCACGCGGAGCGTTCCTTCGCGGCGCCGCCGAAGTGCTCCTCCAGGACGGAGACCCGCTGCCAGTACTCCTCCTCGTCGATCTCACCGGTCGCGAAGCGGCGGCCGAGGACGGCGATCGGGGACTTCTCCGTGTACGGGGCGTTCAGCTGCCTCGGTCCGCCCCGGCCGCGCCATACCGTGCGGCGCAGCAGGGTGACGACGCCGAAGACGACCAGCGCCCACATGAGCGGGAAAAACAGAATCCACGGTCCGGGCCCGCCATCGGACCAGTTCTGGGCAAGGGTGTTCATGACGGTTCAGCTCCTCAGTGGTGTCAATCGCTCTCAACTTCTCTCGACACCACCGAGCGTGGCCCCTCGCGGCCCCGCCAGTCGTCGTACGGCCGGCGGCACTCGGCGTACCGCGCGGGAAGTACGCGGGCTTCCCGCCCGTACGTCCGTAAGCCCGTAAGCCCGTACGAGCGGAGCCCGCGGTTCCCGTGCCCCTCTGCCCGTCTCCCGTATGCCTCCGCCCTCAGGCCGGCTCGGGCACGTCGGCGGAGCCGGGTTCGGGGGCGGGGCGGCGGGTGGTGCGGCGCAGATGGGTCAGGACCGTGGAGTGGAGACGGTCGACGGCGGCGTCCACGCTGCGGATGAAGCTCGTCTCGGCATTGCCTCGGGTGCTGCCCATGCTCTTGGACAGCGACAGCCTGAACCCCGTGATGGGCGAGGCGTCCTTCGGCAACAGGTCCCCGGGCTCGGGGCGGAGCTTCTCCAACGTGCCGCGCGGGCCTGCCGCATCGTCTTCGAGGAGCGTCTGGACGTGCAGGTCGGCAGGGGCCTCCGCGAGCTGCTTGATCAGGCGTTTCGCCCAACTGAGCGGGTAGCCCTGGGTGGGCGCGGAGATGTCGACGGAGGTGCGCAGCCGCCCTGTGCGCAGGTCGGCGGTGACGGTCAGGATGCCGGCAGCCCCCTCTATGCGGATGGCCGCGTCGAGGATTCCCTCGTCGCAGAGGCGGTCCGCGAGCGCCGCGCGCCGGGTCTGCGCGTCGGTGGTGCGCTTGGCGCGCTGGACCGGCACGACCTTCTCGCCCAGTTCGCCGCCGAGCCGGAGGCAGACCTGCCGGATGAGCCGCTCCCAGCTCTCTACGACGCGGGTGGCGCGGACGTCGCCCCGGCACAGGGTTTCGTCGTCGATCCCGTTGCGCACGGGGACCCAGGCCGGGCCCATGTTCTGGAAGCCGTGGCAGCCGGAGCTCTCGTGCTGGAGGTAGTGCAGGAGTTCCTGGAGCAGCCAGGCGTGGGCCTCCTGCCGTACGCCCTCGTGGCGGATCAGCATCTGCGCCTGGTGGGTCACTTCGGCCCAGGAGAGGTGCCAGAGCCCGACTTGGTGCTTCCGACGGCCGTCGGTCTTGATGTCGACCAGCGGGCTCCCTTCCAGGGCGACGTCGTTGGAGAGGGTGATGACTGCCTCGTAACGGCGGCGGGTGGCGATATCCACGTAGTCCTGGATCTGCGCGTCCTTCAACGCGTTGCCATTGGTCTTGGTCTCGACCAGGGCCGTCCACAGCTTTCCGGCTCGCTCGATACGGATGACGCCGTCCGGCCGCTTGGGCTCTTCCCCGTTGGGGAGGGTGACTTCGGTGAAGGTTTCCACGCGTCCGGCGGGCGCTCCGAAGGCGGCGGTGAGCCTGCGCCCGAACTCGGGGACCTGGGCCATCACGGAGAGCAGGATGGATGTGGCGCGCGCCTCGCGCTCCCGGTCGCTCTTGAGGGAGGAGACCGGGAAGAGCCGGGCGGGCCGCCATGTCTCGTTCTCGGCAAGGGACTTCTTGGGCGTACGGGGCAGTGTCACCTTCTTCTTCGCGGTGCGCAGCCGGCGTGGTGCAACAGGCTTGTCGTCGGGCTTGTCATCGGGCGGGGCGAGCTTGCCGTCCGGTGCGGCGGCCGGCTCCCTGGGGGTTGGCGTGCCGGGGGCTTCGGGCGCGGTGGGGGCTTCGGGCGTCGAGAGGATCGTTTCCTCGGTGCGCTGCACGGGCACGGGCATCGGTTCAGATGCGGCGGGAGCCTCCGCGAGCACATCGGCCTCGGCCAGACCGGTCCCCACTTCCGTCGCGTCGTCATCGTCATCGTCATCGTCGATCTCGATGCCGAAATCGCCGGCCAGACCGGCGAGACCGGTGTCGTACCCCTGCCCGACGGCCCGGAACTTCCACTCCTCGCCGCGTCGGTAGATCTCACCGAAGACGAAGGCGCTCTCCACGCTCGCGTCGGTGATCGAGAAGCCGAGGATCGTCTCGCCCACACCGTCGCCGAGGGTCAGCCGCAGGTTCTCCAACGCGCCGAAATGCGCGCGCAGATGACGGCTGGCGGCGATCACGACGCGGTCGACGTCATCGGGGAAGGCGGTGAGGTCGAGCTGGATGCGGTCCTCACTGCCGTTCTCCGCCGGGCTCTGGCCGAGGAGTTGCACGCTGCCATCGGCGGCCGAAGGG
The DNA here is from genome assembly GCF_040654875.1 of Streptomyces sp. NPDC050610. Classification (NCBI taxonomy): domain Bacteria; kingdom Bacillati; phylum Actinomycetota; class Actinomycetes; order Kitasatosporales; family Streptomycetaceae; genus Streptomyces; species Streptomyces sp. NPDC050610. The sequence goes on from NZ_JBFAIV010000011.1 coordinate 151,184, forward strand.
TTGTTGTAGAAGAAGAAGTCCTCGTTGTCGCGGACTCTCCCGCGCGCGTCGAGGAGCAGTACGGACACATCCGCGTCCCCGTCCCCCGTCGGGCTCTGCCAGCCGAGGCTCACGATGACGGAGTCGGTGTTCTCGCTGAGGGCCACTAAGCGGATGTTGGCGCCCTTGCTGATTTCATGCATGGAGTTCCCCCCTGGGAATGGTGCATAGGCCGCGCCGCGGAACTGCACGGCCGATATCGAACGCCGACGGGCGCAGCCCGGCGGCGTGGCCAGATCCTATCGGCACAAAAGCCCTTCTGGGCATATGCCGGATTCCAGAATCAGCTCCGCGACCGCGCCGGTTGCGCTCTTCCACGCCGCAGCGGGCCGGGCCACTTCAGGAGCGCCGTTGCGGTGTCCCGTGACGACCGTGGCCGCGTGCCTCGGCAGGCCTGGCAGGGGGCCGGACGCGGGCCGGGTGCCGGGGACGCCTGGTGGGGCGCCACTGCCGTCTACCGTGGCCCCATGGCGTCGTTACTGTCCCACCTTCACCGTTTCAACCAGCGGCATCCGTGGAGCCACAACGACCACTACGGCCCCTGGGTGACCCGTCAGGTAACCGCGTCCGGGGCCCGCCACGTTCTTGACGTCGGCTGCGGGACGGGGAATCTCGCCGCGCTCCTGAGCCGACGGGCGGTCACGGTCACCGGGCTCGAACCCGACCCGCGGGGAGCGCGCGTCGCGGCGGAGCGGTTCGCCGACGACCCCGCGGTCACCGTCGTGGAAGCGGATTTCGCGGGGCGCGATGCGCGGCGGCGCTTCGACGCCGTGGTCCTGGTCGCCGTTCTGCACCACCTGCCGCTGGCGCCGGCCCTGCGGGAGTTGCGGGGCTGTCTGGCTCCGGGCGGGCGGCTCGTGGTCGTCGGCTGCTACCGGGAGTCCGGAACCGTCGACCTGCTCGCCACCCTGCCGGCCGCGCTCGTCAACCCGGTCATGGGGCTGGTCAAGCATCCGGCCCGCGCCGACGGGCCGCCCTCGCACATGGCGGCGCCTACGGCGGCTCCTCAGGAGACGCTGAGGGAGATCCGGGCCGCCTCGGCATGGGAGTTGCCCGGCTCCCGCATTCGGCGCCGGCTGTTCTGGCGGTTCAGCCTGGTCTACGACGCTCCCGCCGCCGACGGCCCGGCCTGAGCCTCGCCCGCCCCTGCGACAGTGCACGTCCGGGGCGGGCGGGCCCTCAACCGAGCGCTCCCAGCGGGTCGTCAAGTACTGGTTGCCAGGCCAGTTCCGCCGCTCCCACCAGGCTGTGGTGGTCCAGGATGCAGGGCAGGATCGGTACTCCTCCGCTGCGGCCCCACAGGCTGCGGTCCGCGACGACGGCCCGCAGGCGCTCGGGGTCGGCTTCCAGGAGTTCGCGGTGGAGGCCGCCGAGGATGATGCGGTCGGGGTTGAGGATGTTGACGAGCCCGGCGAGGCCCAGGCCGAGGCGGTCGATGAGGAGGTCGGCGGCGGCTCGTACGGCCGGGTCGCCGTACTCCGTGCGGAGCAGGTCGCGGGACTGCTGGAGCAGGGAGACCTCGGGGCCGGGGGTGCGGCGGGCGGCGGTGAGGAAGGCGAGCGGGTCGGCCTCGGTGTCGAGGCAGCCGCGGCTGCCGCAGTGGCAGACCGGGCCGTCGGGGTTGACGGGGAGGTGGCCGACCTCCAGGGCCAGCCCCGAACTGCCGGTGTGCAGCCGGCCGTCGAGGACGAGCGCGCCGCCGACGCCGCGGTGGCCGGTGGCCACGCAGAGCAGGTGCTGGGCGCCGCGGCCCGCGCCGTGGCGGTGTTCGGCGAGGGCCGTGAGGTTGACGTCGTTGCCCGTGAATCCCGCGGTGGGGACGTTCCCCGGGCCGGGGATGCCGGCCTTGGCGAGGCTTTCGGCGAAGAGTTCGCGGACCGGGGCGCCGGCCGCCCAGGCCACATGGATCGGGTTGAGCGCGGTGCCTTCGGGCTCCGCGACGGCGGAGGGTACGGCCAGCCCCGCGCCCAGGCAGCGGCGGCCGCTGTCGCGCAGCAGCCCGGCCCCGGCCTCGACGACGGCGTCGAGCACCCGGGCGGGGTCGGCGGGCACGGTCATGCAGCCGGGCGCGGTCGCGACCAGGCGGCCGCCGAGCCCGATGAGGGCGGCGCGGAAGCCGTCGGCGTGGATCTGGGCGGCGAGGACGACGGGACCGCGGGGCGCGATGGACAGCCGGTGGGAGGGGCGCCCTTGGGAGCCCGCTGAGGCGGCCGGCCGCGAGTCGACCTGGATCAGGCCGAGCGCCTCCAGTTCGGCGGCCACGGCTCCGGCGGTCGCCCGGGTCACGCCGAGTTCGGCGGTGAGTACGGCGCGGGTGGGCGCGCGGCCGGTGTGTACGAGCTCCAGCGCCGGGCCGAGGGCGCCACGGCCCCGCTCCAGTCGTGTTGTCCGATTCTGGGTCACGCCCCTATTCTGGCTTTGTGCCGACGCTAAACAAAATACGGACGGCCATAACGGGGACCCAGCGCGCTACGACGCCCGACCCCGCCCTCCGCCGCCTCCGTACCGCCCTGACCGTATTCTTCGCCCTCGACGGCTTCATCTTCGCCGGCTGGGTGGTCCGGATCCCCGCGATCAAGGAGCAGACCGGCTCCTCCGCGGGCGATCTCGGGCTGGCCCTGCTCGGCGTGTCCGCCGGAGCGGTCGCCACCATGATGGTGACCGGCCGGCTGTGCCACCGCTTCGGGACCCACCCGGTCACCGTCGTCGCCGGAGTCCTGCTCTCGCTCAGCATCGCGCTGCCACCGCTGACGCACTCCGCGCTCGCCCTCGGACTCGTCCTGCTCGTCTTCGGCGCCGCCTACGGCGGCATCAACGTCGCGATGAACGCGGCGGCCGTCGACCTCGTCACGGCCCTGCGCAGGCCCGTCATGCCCAGCTTCCACGCGGCGTTCAGCCTCGGCGGGATGCTCGGCGCGGGGCTGGGCGGGCTGGTCGCCGGGCAGCTGTCCCCCACCCGCCACCTGCTGGTACTGACCGTGGTGGGGCTCGTCCTCACGGCGGCCGCCGGCCGCGTCCTGCTGTCGCACGCGGCGCCGACTCGCCCGGGGTCCTCCGCCGCTTCCCCGGCTTCCCCTGCCGCCCCGGCTCCCCCCGCTTCCCCGGCGGAGTCCGCCCCCTCCGCACGGCTTACGGGCCGTGCGCGCCGCCTGGTCGCCGTCTTCGGCTTCATCGCCCTGTGCACGGCGTACGGCGAGGGGGCGCTCGCCGACTGGGGCGCGCTCCACCTCAAGCAGGACCTGCACGTCAGTTCCGGCCTCGCGGCCGCCGGCTACTCCGTCTTCGCCGCCACCATGACCCTCGGACGGCTCACCGGCACCGCGCTCCTCGAACGGCTCGGCCAGACCAGGGCGTTGGTCGCCGGCGGCTCGACGGCCGCGCTGGGCATGCTCATCGGGGCGCTCGCACCCGCCGCCTCGCTGGTGCTCCTCGGCTTCGCCGTCACCGGCATCGGCCTCGCCAACATCTTCCCGGTCGCCATCGGGCGGGCCGGTGAACTGGCCGGACCGAGCGGCGTCGCGGCCGCTTCCACCCTCGGCTACGGCGGCATGCTGCTCGGCCCGCCCGCCATCGGCTTCCTCGCCGACCGCTGGTCGCTGCCGACCGCGCTCACGACGGTCGCGCTGCTCGCCGCCGTCGCCGCGGCCATCGCCTACCTCACCCGGAAATCCACACGCGGTCGGTGACGAGCAGAGCACCTCAGGCGGGGCGCGGTACGGGCCGGCGACGGCCTCCGGTCCCCCGGTCGGCGATGTGGTGCGGGACCAGCGGGAGGGCGTCCTCGGTGATTCGGTTACGGTGCGGGGATGAGCTCGGAGCGCGGGGACTGGCAGTGCACGGGGCTGCGGTGGGACCACTCGGGGCCCGCCCTGTCCTGGCGCCATCCGACGCGCGGTGAGCGCTCCTCGCCGCTGCCGCCGGACAGGCCGCTGGCATTCGCCTTCGGGAAGCGGCGGAGCTGTGTCGGAGTCCGCCGAGGCGGACGGCATACGCCGTGCCCGGAGGGGACCACGCTGCTCCCGTCGGCAGTCTCCGCTCAGTGCCCACCGTGCGCGCGGCTCGACCGTTCACACTCGGTGGCCGCCGACACCATCGCCGACGACCCGCGTCCGTACGACGTCTATCTGGCCTGGTTCGGGCCGGACTTGATCAAGGTCGGCATCACGGCTACCGAGCGCGAGGGGGTCCGGCTCCTCGAACAGGCGGCGCTGTCCTACGCGTTGCTGGGGCGCGGTCCGCTGATGTCCGCGCGCAGGGCGGAGGCCGTACTCGGCGCGGCGCTGGCGGTGCCGGACCGGTTCCCGTACGCGTCGAAGCGCTCCGCCCGCCACGCGCTGCCGGCGCAACCGCTCCGGGCGGCCCAACTGGCGGACCTGCACGAGCGGGCACGCGGCCTGTCCGGGCTGCCGGAGTCGCTGTCCATCATGGACTTCCGGCCGGTCCACCACGACGCGGCGTTCCATCTCGGGCGGCTGCGCCCACCCGACGGCACGGTCGAACCGGCCGCCGGCCGGACACTGGCGGGCGCGGTGGCGGCGGTCGCCGGTCCGGACCTGTACATCACCACCGCCGACGGCCGGCTGCTGTTGACCGACGCCCGGCAATTGGCCGGCTGGCCCCTGGGGGCCGCCCCGTCCGGGGCGGCGACCACCGTGACCGTACGGGCCCCGGCGCCGTCCGCCCCCGACGCGCTGTTCTGAACCGCTGGGCCGTTGGCCCCCTGGGCCTCTGGGCCGCTGAGCCCCTGGGCTGCTGAAACACCGACCTACTGACCTCCTGAACCGCTGAGCCTCTGAGCCGCTGCCTTACTGGCCTGCTCAGCCGCCGTGCCGCCGATCCGCTGGTCGTACGAGGGGGCGTCTGCCCGTCCGATCCCGCCCCGCCCGTCTCATCGCAGCCATCGGCCTCGCCGGGAGCCCGCCGGTCTCACCCCAGCCATCCCGGCCGTACCAGCCCCGACTCATAGGCGAGGACGACGAGCCCCGCGCGGTCCCGGACGCCGAGTTTGACCATGGTGCGGCTGACGTGGGTCTTGGCGGTGAGCGGAGAGACGACGAGGCGCCGGGCGATCTCCTCGTTGGAGAGGCCGACGCCGACCAGCGCCATCACCTCCCGTTCCCGTTCGGTCAGCTCCGCGAGCCCGGCCGCGGCGGCCGGTTCCTTGGAGCGGGCGGCGAACTCCACGATCAGGCGGCGCGTCACCCCGGGCGAGAGGAGCGCGTCACCGTCGACGACGGCCCGTACCGCGCGCACCAGTTCCTCCGGCTCGGTGTCCTTGACCAGGAAGCCCGAGGCTCCGGAGCGGATGGCCTCGAAGACGTACTCGTCCAGTTCGAAAGTGGTGAGCATGACGACCTTCACCTCGGCCAGCGCCGGGTCCTCGGTGATCCGGCGGGTGGCGGCGAGGCCGTCGAGCACCGGCATGCGGATGTCCATCAGGACCACGCCGGGGCGCAGCGCGCGTACCTGGGCCACCGCCTGCTCGCCGTCGGCCGCCTCGCCCGCCACCTCGATGTCGGGTTCGGCGTCGAGCAGCGCCCGGAACCCGGCGCGTACCAGCAGTTGGTCGTCGGCGAGCAGTACGCGGATCATGGGTTCTCCTTGTCCTGGGGCGGCGTCGCCACGGCCGTGCGCCCGCCTCGGCCCGGCGGCCCGAGCGGGATGCGTGCGACGACGCGGAACCCGCCGTCCGGCCGGGGGCCCGCTTCGATGTCGCCGCCGAACGCGGCGACGCGTTCGCGCATGCCGACGAGCCCGTTGCCGCCGCTCACCGCGCCGTCCGCCGTGGCGGGGCCGTCGTCGTCCACGCGGAGTTCGAGGAGGTCGGGCGCGTACCGCAGGCGTACGCGCGCGGTGCGCGAGCCGGAGTGGCGGACGATGTTGGTGAGTGCTTCCTGGACGATGCGGAAGGCCGCCAGGTCGGTGCCGGGCGGCAGTTCGGCCCGTACGCCCTCGACCGCGACGTCCACGGTGAGTCCGGCGCTCGCCGCCTGCTCCGTCAGTTCCGGCAGCCGGTCGAGCCCCGGCGCGGGCGAGCGGGGCGCGTCGCCGGGCGCGCGCAGGGCGCCGAGGACCTGGCGGACCTCGCCGAGCGCTTCCTTGCTGGCCGCCTTGATGGTGGTCAGCGCGGTACGGGCCTGCTCGGGGTCCCGGTCGAGGAGCGCGAGGCCGACGCCCGCCTGAACGTTGATGACGGAGATGCTGTGCGCCAGTACGTCGTGCAGTTCGCGGGCGATCCGCAGCCGCTCCTCGTCACCTCGGCGGCGCTCGGCGGCCTTCCGTTCCGCGCGGTCGCGCACCCATTGCTCGCGCCGGCCGCGCACCAGCTCCGACACGGCGACGACCACCAGCAGCCAGGCCGCGGTCCCCGAGTCCGACACCCAGTCGCCGGGGCCGTCGCCGGACGGCGGGAGCCAGCGGTAGAGCCAGTGCGAGGCGAGCACCTGACCCGCCCACAGCAGGGCCACCGCTCCCCAGGCGGCGCGGCGGCGCCCGGCGAGTACGGCGGCGAAGCAGGTGATGACGACGCTGAAGTAGACCGGCCCGTACGGGTAGCCCGCGCCGAGGTAGACCATGGCGGCGGCGGACGCGCCGAAGGCCGCGAGGGCCGGGCGGCGGTGGCGGACCACCATGAAGAGCGGCCCGATCAGGAGCAGCGCCCTGGCGAACAGGTCGACGGACACGCGCTCCGTCTGGCCCTGGGCGGCGAAACCGGTGCCGACCTGCTGGACCACGGCGACGGCGAGCGAGGAGATCCAGGGCAGGTGCTCGGCGGGGCGGCTGAGCCATCGCTCCCACGGCGGGCCGTCGCCATCACCGGCGCCGTCACGCATCCTGGGCGGGCCCTCGCCGTCGCCCTCCTGCGACCGCAGCGCGCCGCCGCCGTCGTTCTCGGGCGACCGCAGCGCGCCCCCGCCATCGCTCTCGGGCGTTCGAAGCGGGCCCCCGTCACGCTCATCGCGGCGGCGCTCACGCACCCGCCGCGCCCAGGGCGCCCGCCTCTCGCTGCTCATACCGACAACGCTAGACGGCGGCGCCGCCGGGCGCGTCGACCACGCGAGGTGATCGCCCGTACTCCCCGGGGAGTAGCGCCCGGCCAGAGAAGCCGGGCGTCGGCCGACATCGGCTCCCCTACCCCGCTACCCCGCCTGCGTCCCCGGCTGATTCTCCGTCCGGCCCTCGGGCTGCTCCTCCGCCTGCTGCTGCTCCGCTCGTCGTCCCCCGCGGTTCCCGCCCCGGCCCCCTGACCGGTTCCCCGTCTGCGGCCGGTCCATCGCGGTGAGCGCCCGGCGGGCCATCGGGTGGGTCCGTACGATCTCGGCGAGCGTCGTCGTCCCTCGGGTGATCTTCGCGAAGGCCTGCCAGGCGGGCCGGAAGCTCGTGACGGCCGCGTGCATGACGCCGGGGCGGCGCTCGAAAGCGGTCAGGATGCGCCGGCCCACCCCCATCTCCACGCCGAGTCCGGCCTTGATCGCGAAGGCGTAGTTGAGCGCCTGACGGCGCGCGTCGACCGCGTCCTGCGCCTCGGAGATGCGGACCGCCCACTCCCCCGCGAGCCGTCCCGAGCGCAGCGCGAAGGAGATGCCCTCCCGCGTCCACGGCTCCAGCAGCCCGGCCGCGTCGCCGCAGACGATCACTCGGCCGCGGGAGAGCGGCGAGTCGTCGGACCGGCAGCGGGTCAGATGCCCGGAGGAGATGCTCGGCTCGAAGCCCGCGAGGCCGAGGCGGGCGATGAAGTCCTCCAGGTACCGCTTGGTGCCCGCGCCCTCGCCGCGTGCCGAGATCACCCCGACCGTCAGGGTGTCCCCCTTGGGGAAGACCCAGCCGTAGCTGCCGGGGATCGGGCCCCAGTCGATGTGCACCCGGCCCGCCCAGTCCTCCGCCACCGTCGGCGGCACCGGAATCTCCGACTCCAGCCCGAGGTCGACCTGGTCGAGCTTGACGCCGACGTGCGCTCCTATCCTGCTGGCGCTGCCGTCCGCGCCGATCACCGCGCGTGCCAGCACGATCTCGCCGTCCGCGAGCACGACGGCGACGGTGCGCCGGTCGGGCACGGAGGAGCCATGCTGCTCGACGCGCGAGACGGTCGCGCCCGTACGCACCTGGGCGCCCGCGTCCTTGGCCGTCTCCACCAAGGACGCGTCGAACTCCGGCCGGTTGATGAGCCCGAAGAGCATCTGCTTGGAACGGCGGGTGCGCGTGAGCTTGCCGTTGAGGGAGAAGGTGACCGCGTGCACGCGATCTCGCAGCGGCAGCTCGAAGCCGGGCGGCAGGGAGTCGCGGGACGGCCCGATGATGCCGCCGCCGCAGGTCTTATAACGGGGCAGCTCGGATTTCTCCAGCAACAGCACCCTGCGGCCGGCGACTGCCGCGGCGTAGGCGGCCGAGGCCCCCGCGGGCCCCGCACCCACCACCACGACGTCCCATACCGACTCGTCGGTCGCTCCGCTGTCCTGGGCTGCGTTGTCGCTGCTCACCTGTGCTTCTACTCCCGCTCGCTGCCTGGCTCCGGCTGTCGCCCGCATCCTACGGGCCGCCGTACGACGATCCCCCTGTGGGAAGATCGGACCTCTGAAATCGTCCGTACGTACGGACCTCGCGTACGGACGCCCACGTACGGACGCCCACGTACGGACATAACGTCGCGCCCACAAGGAGCGTTCCATGGAGCACGCCTCGACCCCGCCGACCGCACACCCCGCGCTCGCCCGGACCGTCGCCTCCCTTCAGCCGCGGGCCAAGGCCGAACTGGCCGAGCTGGTGGCCTTCAAGTCGGTCGCGGACCCGGACCAGTTCCCCCGGAGCGAGTGCGAGGCCGCCGCGAACTGGGTGGCCGAGGCGCTGCGCACCGAGGGGTTCCAGGACGTCGCCCTGCTCGACACCCCGGACGGCACGCAGTCGGTCTACGGCTTTCTGCCCGGCCCCGAGGGCGCGCCGACCGTGCTCCTGTACGCGCACTACGACGTGCAGCCGCCGCTGGACGAGTCCGCGTGGCTCTCGCCGCCGTTCGAGCTGACCGACCGCGACGGCCGCTGGTACGGGCGCGGCGCCGCGGACTGCAAGGGCGGCCTGATCATGCATCTGACGGCGCTCCGCGCGCTCAAGGAACACGGCGGCGTGCCCGTGAGCGTCAAGGTGATCGCGGAGGGCTCGGAGGAGCAGGGCACGGGCGGCCTGGAGCAGTACGCGCGGGCGCACCCCGAGCTGCTCACCGCCGACACCATCGTGATCGGCGACACCGGGAACTTCCGGGTGGGTCTGCCGACCGTCACCGCGACGCTGCGCGGGATGACGCTCGTCCGCGTCCAGGTCGACACCCTCGAAGGCAATCTGCACTCCGGCCAGTTCGGCGGCGCGGCGCCGGACGCGCTCGCGGCGCTCATCCGGATTCTCGACTCGCTGCGCGCCGAGGACGGCTCGACGACGGTCGAGGGGCTGCTGGCGGACGCGTCCTGGGAGGGGCTGCAGTACCCGGAGGAGGAGTTCCGCAAGGACGCCAGGGTGCTGGACGGCGTCGGGCTGATCGGCTCCGGTTCGGTCGCCGACCGCGTGTGGGCGCGCCCGGCCGTCACCGTGCTCGGCATCGACTGCCCGCCCGTCGTCGGCGCCACCCCGTCCGTACAGGCCGGCGCGCGGGCGCTGGTGAGCCTGCGGGTGCCGCCGGGCCAGGACGCGGTGGAGGCCACCGAGCTGCTGACCGCGCATCTGCGGTCGGCGGCGCCGTGGGGCGCGCGGGTCGAGGTCGCGCAGATCGGCGAGGGGCAGCCGTTCCGGGCCGACACCGAGAGCCCGGCGTACGCGTCGATGGCCGAGGCGATGCGCGTGGCGTACCCGGACGAAGAGATGCAGACGGCCGGCATGGGCGGTTCGATCCCGCTGTGCAACGCCTTGTCGCAGCTCTACCCCGAGGCGGAGATCCTGCTCATCGGGCTGAGCGAGCCGGAGGCGCAGATCCACGCCGTCAACGAGAGCGTCTCGCCGGAGGAGCTGGAGCGGTTGTCGCTGGCGGAGGCGGTCTTCCTCATCAATTACGCGGACAGCAAGCGCTGAGGGGCGGGGCCGGCGGGGACAGGACGGGCAGGGACGGGGCAAGGGCCCGGCTCGACGTCCTCAAGCGCTGACCGCCCGCCCCGGTTCCCTCGGCCTTCAGCCGGTCTCCAACGGAGGATCTTCCACCGGCCTCCGCCTCCGGCCTTCAACCGACAGGGACGCCCGCTTCGAGATTGAGCGGGCGTCCCTGTTCGCGTGCGCGCAGGGCCCAGCGAAGCCGGGTCTGCCGTACGGGCGGCAGCATCCGCGCGGCCTCGTGCTCGGTGACGAAGCGCCAGCCGCGCAGTTCCGCGCAGGGCAGCAGCAGCCGGTCCGCGTCGCCGCGGGGCAGCAGGCCGCCGTCGAAGAGGAGCCGCAGCCCGCCGAAGCCGGGTGCTCGGGGCGGTTCCCAGTCGAGTACGAGCAGCCGGGGGACGGCGGCGAGTTCGAGGCCCAGTTCCTCGGCGACCTCGCGCATGCCGGCGCGGGCGGGCGGCTCTCCGGGCTCTACGACGCCTCCGGGGAACTCCCAGCCCGGCTTGTACGTGGGGTCGACGAGGAGCACGCGGTCGTCCTCGTCGAAGAGCAGCACCCCGGCGGCGGTCGTCTCGGCCCGCGGCTCCGGGGTCTGCACGATCTCGCAGCAGCCCGCCTTGCCCGTGCGTACGGCCTCGGCTATCCGCTCCGCGGCCTGGCGGGGGGTGAGGGAGCCGGTGTCGAGGACATAGGCGTCGGCGCCGATCCACGGCAGGGCTTCGCGATAGCGCTCGATATGGTCGAGCGCCCATTGGTCTGTTCCCGAATTCCCGGCGTTCCCCGGGTTCACCGCGTTCTCGGCGTTCTCGGCGTTCTCGGCGTTCTCGGCGTTCTCGGCGCTGTTCACGTGCTCGGCGCTGTTCACGTTCTCGGCGCTGTTCACGTTCCCCGCGTTCTGCGCCGTGGCCGTCTGGAATTGCGCGTGGTTCAGGACACGGGATCGCAGGATCGTTTCGTCGGGTGACAACAGCACATGCCGCACAGGAATGCGGCGGGCCGCGAGCCCGCCGAATATCTCGTCGCGGTGCTCCTGCCGGAGCAGCGTCATCGGAACCACCAATACCCCGCCGACCTCGGCGAGCAGCGCGGCGGCACCATCGATGACCAGCCGCCGCCACATGGGCAGGTCCTGATGGTCGACGGCGTCGCCGAGCCGCTGCGGCGGCAGCAGCGAGCGGAGCAGTCCGCCGATCACGCCGGGATCGTAGAGGGTGCTGCCCGGAATCAGTCTCACCAGTTCTCGCGCCGTACGGGTCTTGCCCACGCTGAGCGGACCGTTCAGCCAGACGATCACGGTGCCCCCTTTTTTTCATAGCCCCCTGTGAATTGCCCGGAACACCTTGCCACGAAAACGCGTGCGAGCGGCGCCGCGGGCGGAGGGACGAAGGGGCGGCACGGGGGCACACGGCAGCGGGCCGAGCACCGATATGTGCGCGGGGGCGCACACCGGGGGACGGTGCGCCGCCGGTTACACCCTCAGTGGTCCGGCGAGTTCGCGCCGGGCGCACTCCTCGACCTCGGCCGCGGAACGGCCTCCGACGTCCACGGTCACGACGGACCAGGGTGTCGCCGCCAGCAGCCGCAGCGTCAGTTCCGCCTCTCGGCGGAGGTGTGCGGCGGCGGCCTCCAGGCTGTCCACGGAGCGCGTGCCGGGCGCCCCGGCGAGCCGGCCGACGAACCAGTCCGCCCACTGCGGCCCTTCGCGGTCGATCGCGCGCCGCAGCGCCGCTTCCGGGTCGTCGCGCAGGTACACCACGGTCACCCGCGTCGGCTCGACGGCCTCCACCAAGTCGCGTACGACCGCGGAGATCGCCGGCTCGTCGTGCCCCCAGGCGACCAGCGAGGGCACAAAAGGAATCAGCGCATCCGTCACCAGCACGTCCACACCGTCCGCCCGCGCCTGCGAGACGTACGCCTGGGTGGCCTTGACCAGAGTCTCGGGCCGCACGCTCCCGGTCCCCCCGGCGAACTCGTCGGCCACGGCGCCGAACGCGGGCCGCGTGAGGATGTCCGCTTCCTGAAAGTGGTCCACACTCGCGCCGGTGCCGCGAAGCCAGTGGGCGAGGGCGCCGCACAGGGTGGATTTGCCGACTCCAGGGCTGCTGCCGATCACGGCGATCAGGTGTGCCATCATCGCGCAAGTCTCGCACGGGCGACCGGCGGTCGGCCGTGACCGGCGGCTATGGACGATGGCGCCATGATCGTGATGCGGTGGGCCGACGGATTACCCCGAGGACGGCCCCTGAAATGAACTCGACTGAAGTCTCGACCGCTGAAGTCCGGACATCGACCGGTGAACTGCGCGGCGTCTCCGACGGGACGATCCGTGTGTTCAAAGGCGTGCCATACGCGCAACCGCCGGTGGGAGAACTGCGGTTCGCCGCTCCACGGCCGCCTCGCCCGTGGAGCGGCGTTCGCGAAGCGACCGGATTCGCCGCCCGTCCGCCCCAGACCGACATGCGCCCCAAGGGCAAGGTCATCGGCAGCGAGGACTGCCTCTACCTCAATGTGTACGCGCCCGCCGGGCCCGGCCCGTACCCGGTGATGGTGTGGCTGCACGGCGGCGGCGGTGTGGTGGGCGGGCCGCATGACTACGACTGCACGGCGTTCGCCCGCTCCGGCGTGGTGTCGGTGACCGTCGGCTACCGGCTGGGGGCGCTGGGGCTGATGTATCTGCCGGGGGTGTTCGAGGAGTCGGCGCACACCAACTTCGCCTTCCTCGACCAGATCGAGGCGCTGCGGTGGGTGCGGGAGAACATCTCCGCGTTCGGCGGCGACCCCGGCCGGGTCGGCGTGATGGGCGAGTCCAACGGGGCGCGGGCGGTGGGAACGCTGCTCGCGATGCCGGCCGCCCAGGGGCTGTTCGGCCAGGCGGTGCTCCAGAGCGGCGGGTACGTGCTCAACGAACCCGACCGGGCGTGGGAGTTCACCGACGCCCTCCTCACCGAGCTGGGCCTGGACCGGACCAAGGCGTACGAGCTGCGGACGACGCCCGTAGAGGAACTGGTCCGGGCACAGGGCCGGGTCGTCGCCACCGCCGGCGTGATGGCGCCGCTGCGCGCCGTGGTGGACGGGGACACCGTCCCCCAGCAGCCTCTCGCGGCGCTCGCGTCCGGCTCGGCGGCCGGCGTGCGCGTACTGGCGGGCAGCAACCACGACGAGCAGGAACTGTTCGACGCCATGCCCGAGCGGCTGGTACGGGTCGTGGGCAGCGGCCTGATCGGCGTCGCCCCAGCCGAGCTGAAGCGCCTGCGCGACGGATACCGTCAGCTGTACCCGGCGGCCGACGCGGCCGAGTTGGAGCAGATGCTGATCACCGCCGGCAACTGGCGGCTACCGGCGATCCGCCTCGCCGAGGCCCAGGCCGCGGCCGGCGGCGAGGTCTGGTCGTACCGGCTGGACTGGCGGGTGGCCCCGAAAGGCCAGGGCCTGGGCGCCCCGCACGGCCTGGACCTGGGTTTCGTCTTCGACCGAGCAGCCGACCCGACGGCTCCGCTCAGCTACTTCAGCGGGGTCTCCCGAGCCGACCCGCAGCGAATACGCGCCATCACGGCGGCGATGCACACCTCCTGGGCCCGCTTCCTGCACGGCTCCCCACCGGAAACACCGGCCCTGCCGCCCTGGCCGCGCTACGAAGCGGCCCGCCGCGCCACGATGCTCTTCGACGACACTTGCACGGTGGCCGAGGATCCGGACCGCGCGGAGCGGTTGCTGTGGGAGGCGAGCGTCTGACGGGACTGGCCTGACGCAGCGTCACATCTGGTGGGCCAGCCGCCGCTTGGTGGGCCGCCTCCCGATTCTGGACGTCCTCCCGGGGGAGTTTCCGGTCCCCGGAACACATCGTCACTCAATTCCGAAGACCGTCCGGGCACGAGCAGCGAAGAAGACTCTTCAACGCGCTACCCCTTGCTCGCTCCAAGAGTCAGCCCCGCGATGAAATGACGCTGCAGCAGCAGGAAGACCAGGATCGTGGGCAGCGCGACGAGTACCGAGCCCGCCGCGAGCAAATTATAGTCCGTGAAGAATTGACCCCTGAGATTGTTGAGGGCCGAGGTCACGGGGAGTTTGTCGCCGTTGGAGATGAAGACCAGGGCCCAGAGGAAGTCGTTGTACATCCAGGTGAATTGGAGGGTGCCCAGGGCTGCCAGGGCGGGGCGGCAGAGGGGGAGGGTGATGCGCCAGTACTGGGTCCATACTCCGGCGCCGTCGACGACCGCGGCTTCCAGGATCTCTATGGGCAGGGTGCGCATGAAATTGGCGAGGACGAAGACGCAGAAGCCGAGTTGGAAGCCGATCTGCACGGCGATGACGGCCCAGTAGGAGTCGTACATCGTCAGCGAGTCGGACATCCAGTAGGGCAGCGGGACGCGGTTGAAGAGTACGTACAGCGGGGTGACGATGACCTGTTGCGGGAGCAGGTTGCCGGCGGTGAAGACGATGAGCAGGAGGGTCGCGCCGCGCAGGCGCAGGCGGGAGACGGCGAAGGCGGTGAAGGAGGCGAGGAAGAGGGTGATGATGACGCCGGGGACCGCGATGAGCAGCGAGTTGGCGAAGTACCTGCTCATTCCCGAATCGCTGAACGCCTGGCGGTAATAGTCGAGGGAAAGGTGGCGCGGCAGTGAGAAATAGCCGTGTTCGGCGGTTTCCTCGTACGGGCGGAGTGAGGCGTAGACCGCCAGCAGGAGCGGCGCGAGGAAGGCCAGTGAGACGGTGAGGAGGAAGGCGTGCAGGCCCAGGCGGCCCGGCCGCAGGCGGGGGCGGGGGGTGAGGGTGGGGGCGGTCACCGGCGTTTCTCCGCTCTCAGTTCCTGGACCAGGTACGTCACGATGAATCCCATGGAGACGACGAGCAGGACGACGGCGATGGCGGAACCGAAGCCGATGCGGCTGGCCTCGCCGATGATGTTGTCGGTGACGAGCACGGAGAGCAGTTCCAGGCCGTTGCGGCCCTGGTTCACGGCGTAGACGATGTCGAAGGCGCGCAGTGCCTCGATCACGGTGATGACCCCGACGATGATGTTGACCGGACGGAGCGTCGGCAGTACGACCCGGAAGAAGGTCTGGCGCAGGCCCGCGCCGTCGATGGCCGCGGCCTCTTTGAGCGAGGGGTCGACGGATTTCAGCCCGGCGAGGTAGAGGATCATCACATAGCCGGTGTGCCGCCAGCCCGCCGCGAGGAGGATCATCCAGATATTGAGGTCGGGGTCGCCGAGCCAGTCCACCGGATTGTCGCGCGCGAGTACGGCGTTGAGCGCGCCCTGGTCGCGGGAGAGGATCAGCTGGGCGATGAATCCGACGATGGCGAGCGAGAGCACCACCGGCATATAGAGGGTGGACTGGTAGAGGCGGCTGAAGCGGACGCCGCGGTCGAGGAGTACGGCCAGCAGCAGCCCGAACGGGGTGGCGATCAGCCCGAGGAAGGCGAGCCATAACAGGTTGTTGCGGGCGGCCGGCCAGAACGGCGGGTAGTCGGTGAACAGGTCGTGGTAATTCTGTCCGCCGACCCATGTGATGTCGCCGATCCCGTCCCAGCTGGTGAAGGAGAGGCCGATGGAGGCGAGGGTCGGGCCCCAGACGATGGCCAGGTCGAGCAGTACGGGTATGCCCAGCAGCACGCCGATGACGGCGAGGTCGCGGCGGGTGAATTTCCGCGGGCCGCGCCGCCGGCCGCGCCGCCGAGCGCGCCGTGTGGGGGCTGGCCGTGTGGTGGCTAAAGGCACGGCGCGTGGCTCCTACTCGCTGGCGAACATGGACTTCTTCTGGGATTCGATGGATTTGAGCAGGCCGTCGATGTCGTCGGGGTCGTTGATGAAGCGCTGGATGGAGGGGATCATCACGGTCTGCGCGAAGTCGGGCCGGGTGTCGCGGTCCATGAACTGGGAGATCTGCTTGGCGCCGGAGACGAGTTCGGCGGCCTTCTTCTGCAGCGCGTTGTACGAGCCGGTGGACGCCCGTTCGTTGACGGCGACGTTGTTGGGGTCCCTCTTCAGATAGCGCTCCTCGGCGCCCGGTGTGGCGAGGTATTTCAGCAGCTCCTTCGCGCCCTTCTTGTTCTTGGCCTTCTTCGCCATGAGGAAGCCGTCGACGGGCGCCTCCACCGCCTCCTGGCCGTACCGCGAGTCGATCTCCGGGAAGGGGAAGAAGTCGAGGTCGGCGCGGTCGGCTGCGGTGAATTGCTGGCCGGGGTGCGGGAGTCCGAGCACGGTCATGCCGGCCTTCTTCCGCGCGAGGCTCTGCGCGGCCTCCTGCCAGGTGCGGCCGTTGGCGCCCTGCTGGTGGTAGGGGAGGATGGAGCGCCAGAGGTCGAATACGCGCTTGACCCTGGTGTCGGTCCACGATTCCTTGCCGCGCATGAGCGAGAGGTGGAAGTCGTAGCCGTTGGCACGCATGTCGAGGTAGTCGAAGGTGCCCATGGCGGGCCAGCCGTCCTTGTCACCGAAGGCGATCGGCACGAGGCCGTCCTTCCGCATCCGGCGGGCCAGTGCCGTGTACTGGTCGAAGGTCTTCGGCACCTCGTAGCCGTGCTGCTGGAATACGCTCTTCCGGTAGAACACGGCCCACGGATAGTAGTAGTACGGCACGAAGTACTGTTTGCCGTCCTCACCGGTGGACTGGTCCTTCAGCGCCTTCGAGAAGCCCTGGAATCCCGTCCAGAGATCGCTGATGTCGGTGAGCAGCCCCTTTTTGGCGAAGAACTGCATCCGGTAGCCGGCGAACCACATGAATACGTCGTCCGGGCTGCCTTTGAGATACCGGTTGATGTTCTGCTGAAAGCTGTTGTGGTCAACGGTGTTGACTTTTACCTTCTTCTTCGATGTCTTCTCGTATGCCGCGAAGGACTCGGCGAACGCCTTCTTGGGCACCGGGTCCGAGGCGTTGGAGCCCAGGGTGATATCACCGCCGCCGGGGCCGTTGCCGCAGGCGGTGAGCAGTGCGGGGAGGGCGACCGCTCCGGCGCCGAGCGCGGTGGTCCGTAGCAGCGTCCGGCGGGACATCCGATGTCCCGCGCGCTCATGACGCTCGGCCGATCCACTGAACGATGACTGTGCCATGTCCCCCTCCTCAGGGGTGCAATCGAACACAACCGAACGTAAGTGTTGGGATCTCACCGCCAAGTCAGGGCACCGTCAAGGGTTTTGACGTGACACCGGGGAACCGTTACCGCATCTCTTCCAACAGAGTCCAACACGGTCTACCGTAAACGCGCGTTGGTGACACGTACATGACGCTCGTATTCCTCTACAGGACGGAGTACCGCACCATGCGCCATCTGCTTGCCGCTTTCACCGGTCGAAGAGTCATCGGATCGCTCGCCGCCGCACTGCTCTGTACGGCGGGCCCGACCCAACTGGCCGGACCCGCCGCCGCTCAGAACACCGAAACCGAAAGCACCGCCGAGACCCGCTCGCCCCGCCTCCCCGACGGGCTCGCCGCCACCCCGCCCATGGGCTTCAACAACTGGAACTCGACGCACTGCCGGGCCGAGTTCGACGAGTCGATGGTCAAGTCCATCGCCGACATCTTCGTCGCCAAGGGGCTCAAGGCCGCCGGGTACCAGTACGTCAACCTCGACGACTGCTGGGCGCTCCCGCAGCGCGACGCGGCCGGCAAGCTGGTCCCGGACCCGCGGCGCTTCCCGAACGGCATCAAGGCCGTCGCCGACTACGTCCACTCCAAGGGGCTGAAGTTCGGCATCTACACGAGCGCGGGCGTCAAGACCTGCAACCTGATGGGGCTTCCCGGCGCGCTGTACCACGAGAAGTCCGACGCCCAGCAGTTCGCCGACTGGGGCGTCGATTACCTGAAATACGACAACTGCAACAACCTCGGCCTCGACGCCAAGAAGCGCTACATCACGATGCGCGACGCGCTGAAGGCCACCGGCCGCCCCATCGTCTACGGCCTGTGCGAATGGGGCCAGAACAAGCCCTGGGAGTGGGCCGCGGACGTCGGCCACCTGTGGCGCACGACCGGCGACATCAGGGACCAGTGGAGCAGCATGCTCGCCATCCTCAAGCAGAACCTGCCGCTCGCCCCGTACGCGGGCCCCGGCCACTGGAACGACCCCGACATGCTGGAGGTCGGCAACGGCGGCATGACGGACACCGAATACCGCACCCACTTCGCCATGTGGTCGATGATGGCCGCACCCCTGCTCATCGGCACCGACCTGCGCACGGCGACCCCCGAGACGTACGAGATCGTCGCCAACCGCGACATCATCGCGCTCGACCAGGACCCGCTCGGCAAGCAGGGCACGGTCCTGTCCTCCGACGGCGGGCGCTGGGTCGTCGTCAAGCAGCTGAAGGACGGCGACCGCGCCGTCGCCCTCTTCAACGAGACGGACCAGCCCCAGACCATCACGACCACCGCCAAGGCCGTCGGCATGCCCGCGGCCCCCACGTACCGGCTGCGCGACCTGTGGCAGCACAAGCACCACAACACGCATGGGGAGATCAGCGCCACCGTCCCCGCGCACGGCACCGCCGTCTACCGGATCTCGACGGAGCGCCACGGGTAGCGGGAGCGTCGCCGGCCGGTCCGCTTCGGGGGGGCCGGACCTCGTCGTCGCCGACCGGACCGCGTCGCCGGGGGCCGGCCCGCGCCCGTAGCCGCCCTACAGCGCGGACCCGGTCGTCGTCCCCACGCCCCTACGGCGCAGGCGTCGCCGCCTCGTGCTCCGCGCTCCACAGCCCCAGCGCCTGCGCCGCCGCGGCCGCGGCGCCCACCAGGCCCGCGTCGCCCGCGAGCTGCGCGGGCACGACCTCGACGCCGGCGGCGAAGGAGAGCGCGGCGTAGCGGCGCAGCTGCTCGCGCAGGGGGGCGAAGAGCGTCTCGCCCGCGCCCGCGACGCCGCCGCCGATGACCACGACCTCCAGTTCCACGAGCGTCGCGGTCGCGGCGATGCCCGCGGCGAGGGCCTGTGCGGCGCGCTGGAAGGAGGCCAGCGCGAGCGGGTCGCCGCGCCGGGCCGAGGCGGCGACCGCGGCGGCGCTCGTGTCGCCGTCCGGGCCGGGCCGCCAGCCGCTCTCGACGGCGCGGCGGGCGATGTTGGGGCCGCTGGCGATGCGTTCCACGCAGCCGTGCGAGCCGCAGGCGCACAGGTCGCCGTCGAGGTCGACGCTGATGTGGCCGATGTGGCCCGCGTTGCCGGTGATGCCGGGGTGCAGCCGGCCGTTCAGCACCAGCCCGCCGCCGACGCCGGTGGAGACGACCATGCACAGCGCGTTGGCACGGCCGCGGGCCGCGCCCTGCCAGTGCTCGGCGGCCGTCATCGCCACCCCGTCGCCCACCAGCACGACGGGGACCGGCCCGGCGGTCTTCGCGACCTCCGCGACCAGCGGGAAGCCGCGCCAGCCGGGCACGTTGACCGGGCTGACGGTGCCGTCGGACGCGTCGACGGGGCCCGCACTGCCGATGCCGACGGCCCGCACCCGCGACCAGTCGCCGGACTCCTGGAGCTCTTCGAGCACCGCTGTCACCACGCGCATCACCGTCGCGCCGTCCTCGCGGGCGGGGGTGGGCCGCTGGGCGCGTGCGAGCAGCTGCCCGCGCCCGTCCACCAGGGCGGCGGCTATTTTGGTGCCGCCGATGTCGAGTGCGGCGACGAGGTCGGTGTGCATGGGTGCGATGTCTCCTGGTCCAGCAGGCGAAGGCAGAGTTGCAGAGCGACAGTCTCCCCACAGTTGACAACGTTGTCCAGGCTCTATGCTCGACGTCACTCCCGTACGTACAGCAGCAACGACAGGACGAGTCACCGTGGCCGACACCTCCCGCAGCCCGCAGCCCCGCTACGGCACCCGGCCGACCATGAAGGACGTCGCCGCGCGCGCCGGTGTGGGTCTGAAGACCGTGTCCCGGGTGGTCAACGGCGAACCGGGCGTGACGCCCGACACCGAGCGGCGCGTGCAGGAGGCCATCACGGGCCTGGGCTTCCGCCGCAACGACAGCGCCCGGATCCTGCGCAAGGGCCGCACGGCCTCCATCGGCCTGGTGCTCGAAGACCTCGCGGACCCGTTCTACGCGCCGCTCAACCGCGCCGTCGAGGAGGTCGCCCGGTCGCACGGCGCGCTGCTCATCAACGGCTCCAGCGCCGAGGACCCCGAGCGGGAGCAGGAGCTGGCCCTCGCCTTCTGCGCCCGCCGGGTCGACGGCCTGCTGGTCATCCCGGCCGGCCACGACCACCGGTACCTCGAACCGGAGATGGCGGCCGGGGTCGCGACGGTCTTCGTGGACCGCCCGGCCGGGCTGATCGACGCCGACGCCGTGCTCTCGGACAGCATGGGCGGCGCCCGCGAGGGCGTCGCCCACCTCATCGCCCACGGTCACCGCCGTATCGCCTTCGTCGGCGACCAGCCGCGCATCCACACCGCGAGCGAGCGGCTGCGCGGCTACCGCACCGCGATGGCCGACGCGGGGCTGCCCGTCGACGAGTCCTGGGTGTCGCTGGGGCCGACCGCTCCCGAGCACGTACGGGCCGAGGTCGGCCGGGTGCTGTCCGGGCCCGAGCCGGTGACCGCCGTGTTCGCGGGCAACAACCGGGTGACGGTGACCGCCGTGCGGGTCCTCGCGGAGCGGCCGCGCCCCGTGGCGCTGGTCGGCTTCGACGATCTGGAACTCGCCGACCTGCTGGGGATCACGGTGATAGCCCAGGACGCCGCGCGGCTCGGGCGTACGGCCGCCGAGCAGTTGTTCCGCCGGCTGGAGGGGGCGGCGGAGGCGCCGCGGCGGACCGTCCTGCCGACCCGCCTCGTCGCCCGCGGCTCGGGCGAACTCCCGCCGGCGCAGGGCGCGTAGCGAGCCCGGGGACCGACCGCCGGGCCCGCGGCCCGGCCGCGCGGCGCACCGTGCCGCCGCGATCCGCGGCCGAGTGAGGCGCCGCCGTACGGGAGCGGTCCCACGACCGGAGTACCTTCGGCGTGGACGGCGCGCTTTCGGCGTCGAGTTGGGTATCTCTCCCTCACCGGGACAGAGTCCAGCCTTCCGGTATCAGCTCGGTCACCCATCGCCTCACCGACCAGGAGCACCGTGGAAGACCGTACGCTCGAAGCGCTCGGCCTCGCCGAGGCGCCCCGCGAACATCCGCTGCTCTATCCCGGCGCCTGGCCCGCCGAGTCCGGACTGCTGCACCAGCGCCGCCTGCTGCGGCTGCGGCCAGTGGCCGGCCGCCGGCTCGCGAAGTGGCAGGTGCAGCCGCCGCCCGGCGGGTTCCGCGGCACGCCCGGGGCGGAGGAGCCCGTGCCGCTCAACTACGCGCTGATGAGCGCCAACCAGACGCTCGTCGGCGACCGCTTCCCGGTGCTCTCGGTGGGCTCCAACGCCTGTCCGGCGCAGCTGTGCCACAAGATGGAGGGCGCGGGCGTCTCCGCGACGATCCCGATGGCCAAGGTGCGGGTGTCGGGGATCGGGATCGGGGTGTCCGCGTATGTGACGCCCATGGGCTACGTGTCGTCGTCGCCGTACCGGGCCCCGGGCCGCACGATGGATCTGTTCGTGACGTGGCTGGACGTGGCGCAGTTGGAGCTCGTCGACGCGAGCGAGGGGATCTTCGATCCGGTCGGCGAGTACGACCGGGTGGTGCTGCCGGGGGATGTGTTCCGCGCGGAGCTGGCGTCGGGCGAGCTGCTGGGCGGCATGTACGCGTATGTGAACCGGTACGGGGTGCTGCACGACGGCTCCGGTGCGCCGCGCGACCATCCGGGCGAGCGGCAGCTGCTGACCGATCTCCTCTCGGAGTCGCGGCAGTTGCGGGACTGGTTCGGCACCACTCCGGAGGAGTTCAGCGCGGCGGCCCGCGGGGACCGGCACCTGTGCGAGAAGGGCACCCGGCTCTTCGCGGACGAGGAGCGCGCCACCCGTTCGGGCCTGGAGAAGTACGCGCCCGAGGCCCCGGCGAGCACCGTCTACGACGACATCCACCCGCTCAACGAGCTGCCCGACCACCACTATCCGGCGTGCCGGACGCCGAACCTCTTCGATCAGCGCGGCGCCGGGGTGGTGCGCGTCTCCGCGCGGCTGGCGCGCGAGCTGGGCGGTCCGGACCATCTGATGGTGCAGAACGCGCAGTTGCCGACGGCCCGGCACGAGCGGCTGGGAGCGCTGGCCAATGTGGTGGTCGCCCCCGACATCGCGGCCGACGACGTCCGCACGCTCCAGGTCGACCATTCGCTGCGGGTGGGGCTGGGCCTGGAGCCGGGCGAGGCCGTCACGGTCGCGCCGGCGCAGGTGCGGCACGGCAGCAGCCGGTGGGCGAGGTTCTTCTTCGGTCCGCCCAACTACGTCGCCTGCCGGGTGCAGGACGGGGACCGGGCGAGCGCCGAGCACGAGGTGTGCCTGCTGGACGAGATGACGCTGGAGCTGCTGGGCGTCGCCAGTGGGGACAGTGTGGTGATCGAGGGATTCCCGGACCGGGAGGGCATCGTGCCCACCCTGGAGCTGAAGGCGATCCGCATCAGCTCGGAGGTGCAGGAGCGGCGGACGCATCTGCACGGCGGGGACATGACGAGCCGCTATCCGAGTTCCCTGGACGCGCTGGGCACGTTCCCGGATCTGCCGTGGGTCTTCCTGGACCGGCGGCTGTGGTGGGGGCTGGGCCTGGGCGAGCAGTGGCTGGCGACGGTCCGGATCCGCTCCAGCCGTTCGTACCAGCTCAAGAAGGAACTCCGGGAGATGGTGTTCCTGCTGGGGCTCGCCTTTATAGGAGTCGTGACGGTGCTCCAGTCGCTGGTGTGGCAGGCGGCGAGTCTCGGGGTGCTGATCCTGCTGGTGGCCTTCGCGGTGACGGTGCGGATGCGCAGCAGGCTCTCGCAGCGGGCGCGGCTGTTCCGGCACCGCGGGCGGCGGCGCGTGACGCGCCGGGAGTGAGCGCCCCGGTCATGTTCCCGGCCGGCCCGCGAGGGCTTCGAGGTCCGCGCGGGTGAGTCCGGTGAGCCGGGCGGTCTCGGCGGCGCCGAGCGCGCCGCAGTCCAGTCCGCGCAGCAGGTGGCCGCTGAGCGCCCGGGCGGTGGCGGGTTCGTCCAGGACGTCGCCGCCCGTGCGGTGCGTGTACGCGACGAGGCGGGCGGCGGCCTGCTCCAGTCCCTCGCGGTAGAAGGCGTAGACGGCGGCGTAGCGGGTGGGCAGGTGGCCCGGGTGCATGTCCCAGCCCTGGTAGTAGCCGCGGGCCAGGGAGCGGCGGACGAGCCGGTGGTGCAGCCGCCAGGCGTCGTGGACCTGTCCGGTGGGGCCGACGGGCAGCACGTTGGTGGAGCCGTCGGACAGCCGGACCCCGGTGCCCGCGGCGGCGGCCTGCATGACGGCCTTGGCATGGTCGGCGGCCGGGTGGTCCAGGGACTGGTGGGCCGCGCTGATGCCGCAGGCCGCGCTGTAGTCGAAGGTGCCGTAGTGCAGCGCGGTGGCGCGGCCGCCGGCCGCGTCGATCATGCGGGCGACGGTGGCGGTCCCGTCGGCGCCGAGGACGGCCTGGGGGGTCTCGATCTGTATCTCGAAGCCGATCCGGCCGGCCGGCAGGCCGCGTGCCTTCTCGAACTCCTCGGCCAGCCGCGCCATGGCGGCGACCTGCTCGGGGCGGCTCGCCTTGGGGAGGGTGAGCGTGAGCCCCGCGGGGAGCCCGCCGGCGTCCATCAGGCCGGTGAGGTAGATGTCGAGGGTGCGGATGCCCCGGTCGCGGACGGCGGCCTCCAGGCACTTCATGCGGATGCCCAGGTACGGGGCGGCGGTGCCGTCCTGGCAGGCGGCGGCGGTGAGCGCGGCGGCGCGGGCGGCGTCGGCGTCCTCCTCGGCGTCGGGGCGCGGGCCGTAGCCGTCCTCGAAGTCGATGCGCAGGTCTTCGACGGGTTCGTGCTCCAGCTTGGCCCGTACCCGCTCGTGGACGGGTTCGGCGAGTTCGCCGGGGATGCCGAGGACGGCGGCGAGGGACGCGGCGTCGGGGGCGTGCTCGTCGAGTGCCGCGAGGGCCCGGTCGCCCCAGGCGCGTACGGTGCCGGCGGTGAAGGCGTCGGCGGGGACGTAGACGGTGTGGACGGGCTGCCGGGTGCCGGGGTCGCCCGGGTAGCGGCGCGCGAGGTCGGCGTCGACCTCGGCGAGGGACGCGTCGAGTTCTTCGCGTACGGCCTTGCCGAGGCTGGTCGCGACCGTCTCCTGCTGCCCCATCCGGCGCCCTCCCGCTGCCCGCCACCCACATCAACATTTTGTGGAAGTCCGTGGGGCGAAGCTAACGGCACGGCATACGGGGGTCAACACCCGCTCCGGGCACGGACGGACATGAGGCGGCGGCCCGTACGGCCCCGACCGGGTCGTACGGACCGCCGCCTCACCCGCGCGGTCAGCCCTTGCGGGTCTTGACCTCGTCGGTCAGCTGCGGGACGACCTCGAAGAGGTCGCCGACCACGCCGTAGTCGACCAGGTCGAAGATCGGGGCCTCGGCGTCCTTGTTGATGGCCACGATGGTCTTCGAGGTCTGCATGCCCGCCCGGTGCTGGATCGCGCCGGAGATGCCCGCCGCGATGTAGAGCTGCGGCGATACGGACTTGCCGGTCTGCCCGACCTGGTTGGAGTGCGGGTACCAGCCGGCGTCGACCGCCGCGCGCGAGGCGCCGACGGCCGCGCCGAGCGAGTCGGCCAGCCCCTCGATGACGGGGAAGTTCTCGGCGCCGTTGACGCCGCGGCCGCCGGAGACCACGATCGCGGCCTCCGTCAGCTCCGGGCGGCCGGTCGACTCGCGCGGGGTGCGGGAGACGACCTTGGTGCCGGTGGCCTGCTCGCCGAAGGTGACGGCGAACTGCTCGACCGCGCCGGCCGCCGGGGCGGCCTCGGGGGCGGCGGAGTTGGGCTTGACGGTGATGACCGGGGTGCCCTTGGAGACGCGGGACTTGGTGGTGAACGAGGCCGCGAAGACGGACTGCGTGGCCACCGGGCCCTCGTCGCCGGCCTCCAGGTCGACGGCGTCGGTGATGATGCCGGAGCCGATGCGGACCGCGAGGCGGGCCGCGATCTCCTTGCCCTCCGCGGAGGACGGTACGAGTACGGCGGCCGGGGAGACGGCTTCGTACGCGGCCTGGAGCGCGTCCACCTTGGGCACGACGAGGTAGTCGCCGAACTCCGGGGCGTCGGCGGCCAGGACCTTGACGGCGCCGTACTCGCCGAGGACCTTCGCGGCCTCCTCGGCGCCGGGGCCGAGGTGCACGGCGACGGGCTCGCCGACGCGGCGGGCCAGCGTC
Source organism: Streptomyces sp. NPDC050610 (assembly GCF_040654875.1). Lineage (NCBI taxonomy): Bacteria > Bacillati > Actinomycetota > Actinomycetes > Kitasatosporales > Streptomycetaceae > Streptomyces > Streptomyces sp. NPDC050610. The sequence continues at coordinate 176,505 of NZ_JBFAIV010000011.1, forward strand.
AGCAGTTCGAGGGTGGGCTTGCGGACGGCGCCGTCCACGTGGTCGACGTAGACAAGGACTTCAGCCATGGTTCTGCTCTCCTGCTGGGATGACGAGGGCGGGTGAGGGTTCGTACGGGCCGTCGGACGCTCAGATGAACTTCTGGCCCGCGAGGAACTCGGCGAGCTGCTTGCCGCCCTCGCCCTCGTCCTTGACGATCGTGCCCGCCGTACGGGCCGGACGCTCCGCGGCGTCGTCGACCTTGGTCCAGGCGCCGTCGAGGCCGACCTCGTCCGCCTCGATGCCCAGGTCGGAGAGGTCCAGGGACTCCACGGGCTTCTTCTTGGCGGCCATGATGCCCTTGAACGACGGGTAGCGGGCCTCGCCCGACTGGTCGGTCACGGACACGACGGCCGGCAGCGCCGCCTCCAGCTGCTCGCTGGCGGTGTCGCCGTCGCGGCGGCCGGTGACCTTGCCGTCCGCGACGGAGACCTCGGAGAGCAGGGTCACCTGCGGCACGCCCAGGCGCTCGGCGAGGATCGCCGGGAGCACGCCCATGCCGCCGTCGGTGGAGGCCATGCCGCAGATGACGAGGTCGTAGCCGGCGTGCTCGACGGCCTTGGCGAGCACCAGGGAGGTGCCCAGCGCGTCGGTGCCGTGCAGGTCGTCGTCCTCGACGTGGACGGCCTTGTGCGCGCCCATGGACAGCGCCTTGCGCAGCGCGTCCTTGGCGTCGTCGGGGCCGATGGTCAGCACGGTGATCTCCGCCCCGTCGTCGGAGTCCGCCTCGTCGGCGATCTGCAGCGCCTGCTCGACCGCGTACTCGTCGAGCTCCGAGAGCAGGCCGTCCACGTCGTCGCGGTCGACGGTCAGGTCCTCGGCGAAGTGCCGGTCGCCGGTGGCGTCGGGCACGTACTTCACACAGACAACGATCCTCAAGCTCACGCCGGCTCTCCTACTGCATCGTCTCTTCAGCTGCCTTGTGCAGGCAGCATAGGCGCCTTGTGGGGCGGATTCCGGTCGGGGCGGCCCCGCTCCGAACGAAATATTACTCGTCAGTACACCCAGCTCTTTCCCCGGAAGCAAGGCCACTGAACTGTGACCTTGCCAACGGTGCGGGAACGGGACGAATCAGCCCCCGGCGCTCAGTCGCGCAGGGCGTTGAAACGGCCTTGGTGGTAGAGGAGCGGACGGCCCGCTCCGGCCGGGTCCCCGACGACCGCCTCGGCGAGCACCAGCCGGTGGTCGCCGGCGGGCACCTTGGCCACGACCCGGCACACCAGCCACGCCAGCACGCCGTCGAGCAGCGGCACGCCCTCGGGGCCCGTACGCCAGGCCGTCGGCTCGGCGAAGCGGTCGGCGCCGCTGCGGGCGAAGGTGGCGGCCAGCTCCCGCTGGTGCTCGCCGAGAATATGGACGCCGACGTGGCCGGCCTCCGCCAGCACCGGCCAGCTGGAGGAGCCGGTGCCGACGCCGAAGGAGAGCAGCGGGGGCTCGGCGGCCACGGAGGTGAGCGAGGTCGCGGTGAAACCCACCGGTTTCGCGCCCTGCGCGGTGATCACCGCGACGCCCGCGGCGTGCTGCCGGAAGACGGAGCGCAGGAGTTCGGGGGCGGCGAGCCGGGGCGTGCCGAGGCCGGGTGAGGCCGTCATGGAGGTGTCCTTCTGCTGGAGGTTCGAGCCGGGAGGGGTGCCGTCGCGTCCGCTCACGCGCTCGGACAACAGGCGCTCGCGGTTCGCAGCAGATCGACGTGCGCACGTCCGTAGAGAAGGAGGGGTCCAGGCCGCATGTCGTCACCCTGACGATTCGCGGTGCGCAGCGTCAAGGGCCTCTTGCCAGGTGGGAGACGTCTCACGCGGAGGTTTAACGGGCGCGAGGCCGCTTCGCCGGCCGCCGGGCGCGGTGCGTACGACGGCCGCGGCACCACTCCCGCTCGCGTCATCGCCCGCCGCCCGTCGCCCTCAGACGGCCGCGCCGAGCGCGGCGATGACATCCGCCGTGCGCGGCTGCCCTGCGGCCCGGCGCACGACGCGGCCGGCCGCGTCGAGGACCAGCACGGTCGGCGTGCGGTCGACGCCGAGCGCCCGTACGAGCTCCAGCCGGGCCTCGGCGTCGATCTCGACATGGGCCACCCCCTCGACCATGCGGGCCACCTCCACCAGCGTGCGGCGGGTCGCCCTGCACGGCTGGCAGAAGGCGCTGGAGAACTGGACGAGCGTCGCCCGCTCCCCCAGCTCCGCCCCGATCTCGGCGGCGCTCAGCCGCTCCCCGCCGTCCCGCTCCCGCACGCGGCCCTCCCCTGCTCTTCTCAGCTCTTCTGAATAATCCGTCAATCGTGCAGCGCCAGGGCGGCCGTGAGGATTCCCGCGACGGAAAATCGACTGTCCCCTGATATCCCCACCGGCTCGGGTGTAGCTTCTGCTGCGCCGGACACCCGTGCGCGACGTGATGAGAATCTCCCGACGACGACAGCCCACAAGGTGGCCGACAGGCCGGACATCAGGCACGATCTGCCGAAAGCCGAGAACCTACGGCCGCGTAACTTCCGTCGGGAGAACCCTCCCGAGGAACAGAAGGGTCCCCCGATATGGCAGAGCTCGTCTATCCCCCGGTGATCGGTACGGCCCGCACCATGTTCAAAGTGCTCGATCTGCGCTTCGACGCCCAGGGCACGGAGAACGTCCCACAGCGCGGCGGGGCGGTCCTGGTGAGCAACCACATCGGCTACCTCGACTTCGTCTTCTGCGGAATGGCGGCCCGGCCCGCCAAGCGGCTGGTGCGGTTCATGGCCAAGGAGTCGGTGTTCCGGCACAAGATCTCGGGCCCGCTGATGCGCGCGATGAAGCACATCCCGGTGGACCGGGCGGCCGGCATGGACGCGTACAAGCACGCGCTCAAGGCGCTGCGGTCGGGCGAGATCATCGGAGTCTTCCCGGAGGCGACGATCTCCCAGTCGTTCACGCTGAAGAACTTCAAGTCCGGCGCGGCGCGGCTGGCGCAGGAGGCCGGGGTGCCGCTGCTGCCGATGGCGCTGTGGGGCACGCAGCGGCTGTGGACCAAGGGGCACAAGCGCGACTTCGGCCGCCACCACATCCCGATCGCGATGCGGGTGGGCGAGCCGATGGCCGCCGACCCGGCCGAGCACGCGGACACCATCACCGAGCGGCTGCGGGCGCGGGTGCAGGAGCTGCTGGAGGCCGCGCAGCGCGCCTATCCCGTACGTCCCAAGGGGCCCGACGACACCTGGTGGGTGCCCGCGCACCTCGGCGGCAGCGCGCCGACGCCGGCGGAGGCCAAGGCCCTCGACCGGCGCTGACGGGCGGCTCGCGGCGGGTCGCCACGACCCGCCGCGAGGTGCGCACCTCGCCATGAGACGCAGCAGTGCGCCCGGCCCCGAGCCTTCCGGCTCGTGCGGTCGGGCGCACTGTCATACGGGCGCGGGCGCTACCGCTGGGCCATCTCCTCCGCGACGGCCGCGGTGAAGGCGTCCACGTCGGCCTCGGTGGTGTCGAAGGCGCACATCCAGCGGACCAGCCCGGTGGCCTCGTCCCAGTCGTAGAAGCGGTACCGCTTGCGGAGCCGCTCCGTCACGTCGCGCGGCAGCCGGGCGAAGACGCTGTTGGCCTGCACCGGGTGCACCACCTCGACGCCGTCCACGGCCCGTACGCCGCGCGCCAGGCGGGTCGCCATCGCGTTGGCGTGCGAGGCGCCGCGCAGCCACAGGTCGCCGGAGAGCAGCGCCTCGAACTGCGCCGAGACGAACCGCATCTTGGAGGCGAGCTGCATGGACAGCTTGCGCAGGTGCTTCATGGCCCGTACGGCGTCGGGGTTGAGCACGACGACGCACTCGCCGAACAGCAGTCCGTTCTTGGTGCCGCCGAAGGAGAGGATGTCGACTCCGGCGTCGGTGGTGAACGCGCTCAGGGGGACGCCGAGGGTCGCCGCCGCGTTGGCGAGGCGGGAGCCGTCGACGTGCACCGTCATGCCGTGCTGGTGCGCGTGGTCGCAGATCGCCCGGATCTCCTCGGGCGTGTAGCAGGTGCCGCACTCCGTGGTCTGGGTGATCGAGACGACCTGGGGCATGGCCCGGTGCTCGTCGTCCCAGCCGAACGCCTCGCGGTCGATGAGCTCGGGCGTGAGCTTGCCGTCCTCGGCGGGGACGGTCAGCAGCTTGAGCCCGCCCACCCGCTCGGGCGCGCCGCACTCGTCGACGTTGATGTGCGCGCCGTCGGCGCATATCACCGCGCCCCAGCGCTCGGTGACGGCTTGCAGGGAGACGACGTTGGCACCGGTCCCGTTGAACACCGGAAACGTTTCAGCACGCGGCCCGAAGTGGGCGCGGAAGACGTCCTGGAGGTGTTCGGTGTAGACGTCCTCGCCGTAGGCGATCTGGTGACCGCCGTTGGCGAGGGCGAGCGCCGCCAGGATCTCCGGGTGCGCGCCGGCGTAGTTGTCGCTGGCGAAACCGCGCAGCTCGGGATCGTGACGGCGGACGGCGTCAGTGGCCGCCGGGGCCTCGGTCACGGTTCGGGGGTCAGCCACAAGCGGGTTCCGTTCACTTCGGTGGCGGGGCGCTCCCAGACGCCGACGACGGCCTCGGCCAGGTCCTTGACGTCCGTGAAGCCCGCGAATTTCGCGTTCGGGCGCTCGGCGCGCATCTGGTCGTGCACGAGTGCCTTGATCACCAGGATGGCAGCCGCGGCCGACGGGCCGTTCTCGCCCCCCGCCTTTCGGAAGGCGTCGCCGAGCGCGAGGGTCCACGCCTCGGCGGCGGCCTTGGAGGCGGCGTAGGCGGCGTTCCCCGCGGTGGGCTTGGACGCGCCGGCCGCGCTGATCAGCAGGTACCGTCCGTTGCCGGCCCGCTTGAGGGCGGCTTCGAAGGCGAGCGAGGTGTGCTGCACGGTGCGGACCAGCAGCTTCTCCAGCTTCGCCCAGTCCGCGAGGTCCGTCTCGGCGAAGCTGGCGGAGCCGCGCCAGCCGCCCACCAGGTGCACCAGGCCGTCGACGCGGCCGAACTCCTTCTCCGTGCGGTCCGCCCAGGCGCGGGTCGCGTCGAGGTCCAGCAGGTCCACGGTGTCGCCGGTGACGGTGGCCCCGCCGTGCGCGTACCGGGCGGCGTCCACGGCCTCGGCGAGGCGCGCGGGGTCCGCGTCGGCGGCGACGACGGTCGCCCCGGACTCGGCGAGGCGCAGCAGCGCGGCGCGGCCGGCCGGGCCCGCGGCCCCGGCCACCGCCACGACCGCGCCGTCCAGCCGGCCGCCGTACGTCGGAGTGCTCATGGTCTTCGCCCCTTCCAGCTGTTCTCCGTGCTCGTTCACGCGGCCACTCGCTCGGCGCTCTCGGCGGTGATGCCCTTGGTGGATGCGATCACCTTGCGCAGCTTCTTCGAGAGGGCTTCATAGAACATGCTGAGCGGGAACTCGTCCGGAAGCACGTCGTCCACGAGCTTGCGCGGCGGCTGGTCGAGGTCGAGGGCGTCGGGGCCCTTGGCCCATACCGAGCCGGGGTGCGGGGCGAGATAGGTCGAGACGAGCCCGTACGCGGCGAACCAGTGGACGAGCTTGGGCCGGTCGATGCCGTCGCGGTAGAGCTGCTCGATCTCGCCGCACAGCTGATTGGTGACCTGCGGTGCGCGGTCCCAGTCGATGTGCAGTGTGTTGTCCGTCCAGCGTACGACGTCGTGCTGGTGCAGGTAGGCGAAGAGCAGCTGGCCGCCGAGCCCGTCGTAGTTGCGCACCCGTTCCCCGGTGACGGGGAAGCGGAACATCCGGTCGAAGAGGACGGCGTACTGCACGTCGCGGCCCTGGCGGTAGCCGTCGGCCTCCAGCTTGACGGCCTCGCGGAAGGCGGTGAGGTCGCAGCGCAGCTCTTCGAGCCCGTACATCCAGAACGGCTGGCGCTGTTTGATCATGAAGGGGTCGAAGGGCAGGTCGCCGTGGCTGTGGGTACGGTCGTGGACCATGTCCCACAAGACGAACGCCTGCTGGCAGCGGTCCTGGTCGCCGACCATCTCCTGGATGTCCGCGGGCAGCTCCAGGCCGAGGGTCTCGACGGCGGACTCGGTGACGCGGCGGAAGCGGGCGGCCTCGCGGTCGCAGAAGATGCCGCCCCAGGAGAAGCGCTCCGGGGCCTGGCGCACGGCGATCGTCTCCGGGAAGAGAACGGCCGAGTTGGTGTCGTAGCCGGCGGTGAAGTCCTCGAAGGTGATGCCGAGGTAGAGCGGGTTGTCGTAGCGGGTGCGCTCCAGCTCGGCGAGCCAGTCCGGCCAGACCAGGCGCAGGACGACCGCTTCGAGGTTGCGGTCGGGGTTCCCGTTCTGGGTGTACATCGGGAACACGACGAGGTGCTGGCGGCCGTCGACGCGCTGGGCGGCGGGCTGGAAGGCCAGCAGCGAGTCGAGGAAGTCCGGCACGGCGAAGCCGTCCGCCGCCCAGCGGCGCAGGTCCGCGACGAGGGCCGTGTGGTAGGCGGCGTCGTGCGGGAGCAGCGGGGCGAGTTGCTCGATGGCCGATACGGCCCGCTCCGCCTGGGCCCGGACCTCTTCGCCCGGCGGTGCGCCTTCCGCCTCGAAGTCGATGGAGCCGTCCTTGGACTGCCAGGGCCGGATCGTCTCCACGGCGTCCTTGAGGGTGGACCAGGCGGGGTGGTCGATCACACGCTCAACGGTCGGTGCACCGGAATCCGCGATCGCGGACGTAAGCGTATCTGTCATGACTGATCCCTCCACTGGAGAACCTGGCGTTAAGACACCGTATCCATGCGTCCTTCGCCCGCTCAAGGGGAGCCGCGATAAATTATCCTGCCGACCCCCCTATCCTACCGCCGTTTTTCCTGCCGACACCGGCTCACAGGCCGGGTTCCGCCACTTCTGGCGCAAGGGCAGGGGTTGCGGTATCCGGCCGAACGTGCCAGGGACCGGGACACCGCCACACCCCCTGGCGTCAGCGGCCGGGGGACTCGCCCACCCACGGGTGACAGGGCCGCTCCGCCGCCAAGGCCACCGCCTCCCGCGCGCCCCGCCGCCGCGTGGCCTCCGGGGCCCAACACCCCCCGCGCACGGGCCCGTCGGCGCACCCGGCGCCGCGAACGGCCCCCGTTAGGCTGCGGCCGTGTCCGCTCCAGCCACCGACGACGGAAACGAGAGAGCTTTGCCTTTCCTCACGATCGGCCACCGCGGGGTGATGGGCGTGGAGCCCGAGAACACCCTCCGCTCCTTCCTCCGCGCGGACCGTGCGGGCCTGGACGCCATCGAGCTGGACCTGCACCTGAGCAAGGACGGCGCGCTCGTCGTGATGCACGACGCGGACGTCGACCGCACGACCGACGGCGCGGGCCCTATCGCCGACTTCACCCTCGACGAGCTGCGCGAGCTGGACGCGGGGCGCGGCGAGCGCGTCCCCGTCTTCGAGGAGGTCCTCGACGCCGTACGGGCCCCGGTCCAGGCGGAGATCAAGGACGCGGCGGCGGCCCGCGCCCTCGCCGAGGTGCTGCGGCGGCGCGACCTGACCGGCCGCGTCGAGGTGATCTCCTTCCACGACGCGGCGCTCGCGGAGATCGCGGAACTGCTGCCGGGCGTGCGGACCGGGCTGGTGGCCCAGCACTACGGCCTCGACGTGATCGAGCGGGCGAAGGCCGTGGGCGCGGGCACCCTCGTACTCGACATCCGCAGGCTCACTCTGGAGCTCGTAGAGCTCGCGCACGCCGCCGGGCTCAGGGCCATCGGCTGGGTCGTCAACACCCCCGAGCACCTCAAGCTCGCGCGCGGCCTCGGCCTGGACGGCGGCACGACCGACTTCCCGGAGATCAAGAACGCGGCGCGCTTCACCGCGTAGGCCCGCGGTCCATGCGGCGCCGCTCACAGCGGCATAGCCCCCTTGCCGCCGAACTGCCATAGCCGCAGCGGGATTTCATGAACTCGTAAGAATCTTCCGCTATTCGGACGGTTGCCGGAATGATCTGGACAGACCCCGGCCGGCCTGCGAGTCTCCCGCCATGCCCGTCGCCAACCAGCACGTACGACTCGCCGCCACCGCCGCCGTCCTGCTGCTCACGGCGGTGGTCGGCTGCGCCCCGCAGGACGAGGCCGACGCCTCCAAGTCCCCCTCGGTGTCGAAGGAGACCTGTGCGAAAGGGAAGTTGACCACGCAGACGCCCGGCAAGCTGACCGTCGGCACGGACAAGCCCGCCTACGCCCCCTGGTTCCAGGACGACGATCCGGCGAGCGGCAAGGGGTTCGAGTCGGCGGTCGCGTACGCGGTGGCCGACCGGCTGGGGTACGGCCGCTCCGACGTGCTCTGGCAGACGGTGCCCTTCAACAACGCCTTCGCGCCCGGTGCGAAGAAGTTCGACTTCGACCTGAACCAGATCTCCATCAGCGACGAGCGCAGGAACGCCGTCGACTTCTCCTCCGGCTACTACGACGTCCGCCAGACCGTCATCGCCCTCAAGGACTCCCCCGCCGCGAAGGCGAGGACCGTGGCGGACCTGCGCAAGGCCAAGCTGGGCGCGCAGGTCGGCACGACCAGTCTCGACGTCCTCACCGACGTCGTCCGGCCCGACCGGCGGCCGGCCGTGTACCAGAAGAGCGACTTCGCCAAGTCGGCCCTCAAGAACGGCCAGGTCGACGCGATCGTCGTGGACCTGCCGACCGCCTTCTACATCACCTCCAGCGAGGTGACGGACGCCAAGATCGTCGGACAGTTCGAGGACACCGGCGGCAAGGCCGAGCGGTTCGGGCTCGTCCTGGACAAGGGCTCCCGGCTGACCCCGTGCGTCAGCGGCGCCGTGGACGCACTGCGCCGCGACGGCACGCTCGCGAGGATCGAGAAGAAGTGGCTCTCCGAGGCGGTCGACGCGCCGGTGCTCAAGTGAGTACGCGCGAGGCCGCGCCCGTAGAGCCCGGGGAGCCGGAGCCCGGGGAGCCCGGGGCATACGTGCCGTCCGCCCGGCGGATCGAACGCGAGCGGTTCCACCGCGTGCGGGCCCGGCGGGCGACGGCGATCGCGGCCGCCAGCTCGCTGGCGACCGCCGTGGTGCTCTACTTCGTGATCACGGGCTCCCCGGGCTGGCCGCGCACCCGCGAGACGTTCTTCTCCGTCCACTACGCGCGCGAGGCGCTGCCCAAGGTGCTCGACGGGCTCTGGCTCAACGTCCGGCTGCTGGTGGTCTGCGGCGCGTGCGTCCTCGCCCTGGGGCTGCTGCTGGCCGTCGCCCGCACCCTGCGCGGCCCGGTGTTCTTCCCGCTGCGCGCGCTCGCCACCGCCTACACCGACTTCTTCCGCGGGCTGCCGCTGATCATCTGCCTGCTGCTGGTGGTCTTCGGCGTTCCGGCGCTGCGGCTCCAGGGGGTCACCTCCAACCCGGTCCTGCTGGGCGGCGCGGCGCTCACCCTGACGTACTCCGCGTACGTCGCCGAGGTCTTCCGCGCGGGCATCGAGTCCGTGCACCCGAGCCAGCGCGCCGCCGCCCGCTCGCTGGGCCTGTCGGCCGGGCGGACGCTGCGCTACGTGGTGCTGCCGCAGGCCGTACGGCGGGTCGTGCCGCCGCTCCTCAACGACCTGGTGTCGCTCCAGAAGGACACCGGGCTGGTCTCCATCGCGGGGGCGGTGGACGCGGTGTACGCGGCGCAGATCATCACGGGCAAGAGCTTCAACTACACGCCGTATGTGGTCGCGGGGCTGATCTTCGTGGTGCTGACCATCCCCATGACCCGCTTCACGGACTGGATCACGGCGCGCACGGACCGCCGCCGGGCGCAGGGAGGGATCGTATGACCGAGCCGGAACGGGCTCGTACGGCCGGGGCGGACCGTACAGCGGAGGCGTCGGACCGCACGGCAGCGGCGTCGGACCGCACGGCGGAGGCCTCGGACCGCACGGCCGAGCCGGTGCTGCGGCTGGAGGCGGTACGGAAGAGCTTCGGCCGGTCGCTCGTGCTGCGCGACGTGGACCTGGAGGTGCCCTCGCACACCGTGACCGCGCTGATCGGCGCGTCCGGCTCGGGCAAGTCCACGCTGCTGCGCTGCGCGAACCTGCTGGAGCAGATCGACGACGGGGCGATCTTCCTGGACGGCGAGGAGATCACCGACCCGCGCGCCGACCCGGACGCCGTGCGCCGCCGGATCGGCGTGGTCTTCCAGGCGTACAACCTCTTCCCGCACATGACCGTGGAGCAGAACATCACGCTCGCCCCGCGCCGGGTGCACGGCGTCTCCCGCGAGGCGGCGCGGGAGCGGGCCCGCGAGCTGCTGGACCGGCTCGGCCTCGCCGGAAAGGCGGCCGAGTACCCGGACCGGCTCAGCGGCGGCCAGCAGCAGCGCGTCGCGATCGTACGGGCGTTGGCCGGCCGCCCCCGGCTGCTGCTGCTCGACGAGATCACCGCCGCGCTCGATCCGGAGCTGGTGGGCGAGGTGCTCGCCGTCGTGCGCGACCTCAAGGAGGACGGCATGACGATGGTCCTGGCCACCCACGAGATGGGGTTCGCCCGGGAGGTCGCCGACCAGGTGTGCTTCCTGGACGGCGGGGTGGTGCTGGAGCGCGGGACGCCGCGGGAGATCTTCGGCGCGCCGCGCGAGGAACGCACCCGGCGCTTCCTGCGGCGCATCGTGGAGGCGGGCCGGCTGTAGGGCCCCGGCCCGCGGCCCGGCCCAGGCCGCGGGCCGGGTGATCAGGTCAAACAGTCCGGTCAGACCAGCGGCTTGACCAGCAGCTCGAATTCGAGGTCGGCGCGGCGCGGGATGCCGAACCGCTCGTCGCCGTAGGGGAACGGCGTCAGCTGGCCGGTGCGCTCGTACCCCCGGCGCTCGTACCAGGCGATCAGGTCCTCGCGCTGCCGGATCACGGTCATGTGCATCTCGCTCGCGCCCCACTCGGCGCGCGCGAGACGCTCCGCCTCGGCCATGACGGCCTTGCCGAGGCCGCCGCCCTGCTGCGCGGGGCGTACCGCGAACATGCCGAAGTAGACGTGGTCGCCGCGGTGTTCGAGCTGGCAGCAGGCGACGAGCGCCCCGTCGCGTTCGGCCAGCAGGAGCCGGCCGTGCTCCGCGTCCACCACCGCCGCGACGCCCTCGGGGTCGGTGCGCTGCCCGCCGAGCAGGTCCGCTTCCGTGGTCCAGCCGACGCGGCTGGCGTCACCGCGGTACGCCGATTCGATCAGTTCCACGATGGCCGGGACGTCGTCCTTGGTGGCGTTCCGGAAGCCCGGCGCGGCAGCCGGGTCGGCCTCGGCGGTGCGGCTCTGTGCGGCGTCCATGCGGTGGGGGTCCTCTCCGTACGATCTTTCGCGGCGTACGAGCCTAACCCGGAGGCGGTGCGTAGGGTCGCGGCATGGTTCACGTACTCAGCAGCAGGACGCTTCTCCGTCCTACCGACCCGGACCGCTCCCGCGCGTTCTACGGCACGGCGCTGGGCCTGGAGGTCTACCGGGAGTTCGGTACGGGCCCCGAGCGCGGCACGGTCTACTTCCTCGGCGGCGGCTTCCTCGAACTCTCCGGCCGCTCCCCCGAGCCCCCCGCGCCAGGTATGCGGCTCTGGCTCCAGGTGGCGGACGCGACGGCCGCGCACGACGAGCTCGTACGGGCCGGGGTCGAGATCCTGCGGCCGCCCGTGCGGGAGCCCTGGGGCCTCGTGGAGATGTGGGTCCGCGACCCCGACGGCGTGCGGATCGTACTGGTGGAGGTGCCGGCGGACCATCCGCTGCGGTTCCGCACCTGACCCGCGCCGTCCGGCCACCGATTGGGAGGCGTCCCCGTCCGGGGGCGCCTCCGCGCTGTTCAGGACCGCTTCTCGGGCCCGGGCTGCCGGAGCGCCGTCCGGGTCTGGCGGCCCGTTTCCTCCCGGTCGAACCCTTCGTTAGGCCATCCGGGTGAATGGCCGGGGCTTCCGGGAGTGGACTTCGGGGGTGAGCATCAGTGGCCCGACTAAGAGACGCGGAAATTTGCCTAAAACTATTAGGCAAATGCATAGTGGGTTCCGGCGAACGAGAGGACCGAGATGGCACGCATAGGACTGACCGCGGAACGCCTGACCCAGGCTGGAGCGGAACTGGCCGACGAGGTCGGTTTCGACCAGGTGACCGTTTCGGCGCTCGCCCGGCAGTTCGACGTCAAGGTCGCGAGCCTGTACTCGCATCTGAAGAACTCCCAGGACCTCAGGACCAAGATCGCCCTGCTCGCCCTGGAGGAGCTCGCCGACCGGTGCGCCGCCGCCCTGGCCGGCCGGGCCGGCAAGGACGCCCTCACCGCCTTCGCGAACGTCTACCGCGAGTACGCCCGGGAGCACCCCGGCCGCTACGCCGCGGCCCAGCTCAAGCTCGACCACGAGACCGCGATCGCCAGCGCCGGAGTCAGACACGCGCAGATGACGCGGGCGATCCTGCGCGGCTACGACCTGACGGAACCGGACCAGACGCACGCGGTCCGGCTGCTGGGCAGCGTCTTCCACGGCTACGTCAGCCTGGAGACCGCGGGCGGATTCAGCCACAGCGCCCCCGACTCGCAGGAGTCCTGGTCGCGCGTCCTCGACGCCCTCGACGCCCTGCTGCGCAACTGGCCCGCGACGTGAGCCGGGCCCCGTACCGCCCCACGGCCGCCGCCCAGGCGGAGAGCGTGCAGGCGGAGAGCGTGCAGGCCGGACAATCCGCACACCTCGAACGACAGGCTGACACCATGAGCACCGAGCACGACTGGATCACCACCCCCGTCACCGCGGAACTCCTGCGCGGCGCCCTCGACCTGGAGCGCACCGAACACGGGGTGCTGCCGCACCGGCTGCCCGCCTGGGCCCGCGCCCAGAACACGGACGGGCAGCTGGCCATGGCCGAGACCCAGCCCTCGGGCATACGGCTGGTCTTCCGCACCCGGGCCACCGCCGTCGAGCTGGAGACCCGGCCCACCAAACGGGTCTACGTGGGCGTGCCGCCCCGCCCGGACGGCCTGTACGACCTCCTCGTCGACGGCAGCCCGGCCGGCCGGGCGAGCGCGCCGGGCGGCAACACCCTGACCATCGACATGGCGGCCGGGACCGCCGAGCAGCAGCCCGGCCCGTCCGGCACAGTCCGCTTCGACGGCCTGTCCGGCGCCATGAAGGACATCGAGATCTGGCTGCCGCACAACGAGACCACCGAACTCCTCGCGCTGCGCACCGAAGCCCCCGTCGAGGCCGCGCCGGACCACGGCCGACGGGTGTGGCTGCACCACGGCAGCTCGATCAGCCACGGCTCCGACGCCGCGAGCCCCACCACCACCTGGCCCGCGCTGGCCGCCGCACGCGGCGGCGTGGAACTGATCAACCTGGGCTTCGCCGGCGGCGCCATGATCGACCCCTTCACCGCGCGCACGATGCGGGACACCGCCGCCGACCTGATCAGCGTCAAGTTCGGCATCAACGTCGTCAACGCCGACCTGATGCGGCTGCGCGCCTTCGCCCCGGCGGTGCACGGCTTCCTCGACACCCTCCGCGAAGGCCACCCCACCACGCCGCTGCTGGTCGTCTCGCCCATCCTGTGCCCCATCCACGAGGACACCCCGGGCCCCTGCGCCCCGGACTTCGGCGAGGCCGGCGAGGGACGCGTCCGGTTCCGGGCGATGGGCGACCCGGCGGAGCGGGCCGCCGGAAAGCTGACCCTGAACATCATCCGGGACGAACTGGACCGCCTGGTGAAGCAGCGGGCGGCCACCGACGCGAATCTGCACTACCTCGACGGCCGGGACCTCTACGGCGAGGTGGACTACGCCGAACTGCCGCTGCCCGACGAACTCCACCCGGACGCCGCCGCGCACCGCCGCATCGGCGAGCGCTTCGCCGGCCTGGTCTTCGCCCCCGAGGGCCCGTTCGGCGCCGAGGGCCCGTTCGCCGCCGAGCACGCCTGAACGCCCGTTCCCGACCGGGCACTCGTCGACGGAAAGCCGGGCAGGAGCGTCTGACTCCGCTTCGGCGCCGCCCCGCGCGCAGCGATCATGGCCGACGCGCTCCCCTACTGCGCCCGTGCGCCGCTTGCGTACACGCGGTGGCGGGCATCTTCCGGGCATCCGTGATGAGTGTCCCCAAGGAGGTGCGCCGTGCATGGACCACCGCTGGTCGGCTGGCTGTTGGTGACGCTGTGCGCGCTGACGGGCGCGTACTGCCTGCTGCGGATACGGGGCGCGGCCGAGCGGAATCGGGCCACGGGCGGGGACGCGCTGATGGGGCTGGGCATGGCGGTGATGGCGGTGCCGCCGGCGGTGCTCGACCTGCGGCCGTGGGGACCGCCGCTGTTCGGCGTGGTCTTCGGCGCGGCGGGGCTACGGGCGCTGCTGCTGTCGCGGGGCACGACCGCCCAGGCGCACCATCTGCACCACGCCGTGGGCGCGTTCGCGATGGTCTATATGGCGCTGTCGATGACGGGCGGCACGGCGGGCGGGCACGCGGGCCACACGGGCGGGCACGTACCGGCGGGCACGCCGCTGCTGACGGGGCTGCTGATGGTGTACTTCGCGGTCTACGTCGTCCGGGCCATGGCGCATCTGGTGCCGGCGGTGGCCATCGCCGCCGGCGAGCTGCCGATGCCGGGCCGGGCCGAACTGACCAACGCGTGCAGGCTGTCGATGGGCATCGGCATGCTCGCGATGCTGCTCACGCTCTGAGCCGCTCCCGCTCCCGTCGCCCGCCGCGCGCCTCGGCCGCCGGGCCGTCCATGGCGCCCGAGTGCACCCGAGTGGCATACGTCACTTCCCACGCGGGACCGTACCCCGGCGCAGTCCCGCACTCATAGGCTGACGGCCATGATGGTCCCGCTCGCACTGCTGGTCCTCGGCGGGCTGGTCGCGGCGATGGCGCCGCGCGTGCTGACCCGTTCCGACTGGCCCGATCGCGAACCCGTGCTGGCCCTGTGGGTATGGCAGTGCGTGGTGGTGGCCGTGCTGCTCTGCTGCGCCCTCGCGATGGCGCTGAGCGCCGCGTCGGCGTGGGATGCCGTGCGCGGCAACGTCTTCGCGCCCGCACCGCGCGGCGTGATGGAGGCTTACGCGCTCACGGCGTACGGGCCGTGGGCCGCGCCGGTGGCCGTCGCCCTCGCCTGCGGCGCCGTATGGACGGCCGCGATGCTGACGCGCGAGATCCGCGGCGCGCGCGCCCGCCGCAAGCAGCGCCGCGCCGAGTTGCTCGTACGCTCCCCGCTGCTCCCCGGCGAGGAGGCCGGAGCGGACCGCCTGGTCGTCCTGGAGGGCCACCGGCCGGACGCGTGGTGGCTGCCGGGCGGCGCCTCGGCCCAGTTGGTGATCACGACGGCGGCGCTGCGACGGCTCAAGGGGGCGCAGCTGGACGCGGTCCTCGCGCACGAACAGGGCCACGCGCGCGCCCGCCACGACTGGCTGCTGCACTGCTCGTCGGCGCTGGCATCCGGTTTTCCGCAGGTGCCGGTGTTCGCCGGGTTCCGCGACCAGGTGCACCGGCTGGTCGAGTTGGCGGCCGACGACGTCGCCTCGCGGCGCTTCGGGCGGCTGACGATCGCGCTCGCGCTGGTCCAACTCAACGAGGACCGGGGCGTGTTCGGGCCCTGTCCGAGCCAAGTGGCCCAGGTTCCGCAGCGCGTTCACCGGCTGCTGTCGGCCGCGCCGCGACTCACGGCGGGGCGGCGGCTGCGGCTGACGGCCGCGGCGGCGCTGGTTCCCGTCGTGCCGCTGCTGGTCGCGTTCGTGCCGGGGCTGAGCGCGCTGCGCTAGCGGACGGACTGGATGGACCGGATGGATCGGATGGACCGAACAGATCGATCCGGAGACCGGTACGGACGGCGGCGGCAGCGGACGGGTCCGGGGATCGGAACGTACGGCGGCGGACACGGCGGCAGCGGGCGGCCCCGCGGGCGGCGGAACGTACGGCGATAACGGGCGGCCCGTAGACGGCGAAACACATCACGATAGCGGGCGAGCGCGGGATCGGCGACGATCTGCGCATGCCGATTCCGCTCCCGCCGCCGCCATCCGCCGCGCGCGCCACGCCTCTGGATTCTCCGCGAGCCCGGTGCGCGGTCCGCTGCCTGTGGGCGAGCGCACTGCTCGCCGCCGCGTCCGCCGCGCTCCTGGTACTGGTCGCGGTGGAGTGGGGGCCGCTGATGTCGGCGGACCGGCGGGTGGCCGAGGGGCTGCACCACGTGGCCGTCACGCATCCCGGCCTCACGCGGACCGGACGGGTGCTGACCGACTGGGTGTGGTCGCCGACCGCGATGAGAGCGGCGCTGGTAGCGGTGGCGGCCTGGCTCGTATGGCGGCGGGAGCTGCCGCTCGCGCTCTGGGCGGCGGGCACAGCGGTCGTGGGAACGGCCCTCCAGCAGGGGCTGAAGGCGGCGGTGGGGCGGGAGCGCCCGCACTGGCCCGACCCGGTGGACTCGGCGCGGTACTCCGCGTTCCCTTCCGGGCACGCGTTGACGGCGATGGTGGTGTGCGGGCTGCTGGTGTGGCTGCTGGTGCTGCACGGCGCGCGGAAGGCGTGGGTCCGGGCCGCCGCGGTCGTAGCGACGGTGTCCGTCGTCGGGGTGGGCTTCACCAGGGTGTACCTGGGCGTGCACTGGCTCTCGGACGTGGCCGGCGGCACGCTGCTGGGGGCGGCGCTGCTGATGGGGTCGGCGGGGGCGTACGGACACGGGCGGTGGAGACAGAGCGGTCGCCGCTGAGGGCGGGGTCGGTGCAGCAGGGCGGGGCGTACGGGCCCGGGCCGCCCTTGTCCGGCGGGGCGGCGGTGCGGTTCGCGCTGATACCGCTCACCCCCGGAGCGCCGAAAGGGGCGACTGAGCGGCGCGGCATGTTCGCGCTGACAGTTCCGGAACATCGCTGCCCCGGCACGGCGGTACGCGAGACCGCGGGGCGGCCGGCACTGACTAACCCGGCGGGGCGGCTGCGCGTGTTCGCGCCGAGGGGCCGGAGCGTCGCCGGGCCCGGTAGGACGGCAGGCGCCGCGACCGCCGGCAGGGCTCTGGGGCAGCGCCGCTCAAAGCACCGACGAGATCGGCGGCGTGCGGTCGCCGCTGACCCTGGGGCGTACGGGCCCGGGTCGCCGTCAAGCCGGCAGGCGGCGCCCGGCCCGCTCACCCTTGAGACGTACGTTCCGCTCCCACGATCATGGCCGCGACGGCCTTGTGGACGGTTCCGGTCTCCGGCGGTGTGCCCTTGCGGTCGGCGAAGAGCATGTGGCCGGTGCCGATCAGCATGGGGGCGAGGGTGTCGATGTCGGCGTCCGCCGCGATGCGGCCGAGTTCGCGTTCGGCGGTGAGGTATGAGGCGATCATGACCGTGGCCTCGTTCAGTACCGGAATTCCGGTCGGCGTGGTCCGGCGGAGCCGGGCGCGCAGGTCGTCCCTGGAGATGACCAGGCCGACGATCGCCACGGCGACCGACTCGAACAGGTCCGTCAGCGCCCCGGTGAGGTTGTCCGCGACGGTCCCGGCTCCCGCGCGGCCGCGCAGGTCGGCGGCTTGGCCGTCGATCCGGGCGACGCGGTCCAGCACGAGGTCGGCGAGGAACGCGTCGAAGTCGGCGAAATGCCGATGCAGCACGCCCTTGGCGCAGCCGGCCTCGGTGGTGACCGCCCGGCTGGTCAGCGCGCTCGGTCCGTCCCGGAGCAGGACGCGCTCGGCGGCGACGAACAACTGCTCGCGCGCGTCGTGGATGGCTACGCCGGTCGGCACCGTGGATCTCCTCCTCGCCTCGTTCGCCCGCCCGCGTTGACGAGTGGGCGGGCGCCCACTCATAGTGGGCACATGCCCACCATACCTCCGGGGCAGTCGCCCCGCCCTGCCCCCGAGCCCCATCAGCACCGCAGGATGGCGGAGTCGTTCGGCGTGGACGCCGAGCGCTACGACCGGGCCCGGCCCCGCTACCCCCGAGCACTGATCGACCGGATCGCCGCGACCCGCTCAGGCCCGGACGCCAGCCCCGGCCGCGCACCCGGCGTTCTCGATGTCGGCTGCGGTACCGGCATCGCGGCCCAGCAGTTCGAGGCGGCCGGATGCGGGGTCCTGGGCGTCGACGCCGACGCGCGGATGGCCGAACTCGCCCGGCGGCGCGGACTCCCGGTCGAGGTCTCGACGTTCGAAGCCTGGGACCCGGCCGGGCGGACGTTCGACGCGGTCGTCGCCGCGCAGGCGTGGCACTGGGTGGACCCGGTCGCGGGCGCGGCCAAGGCGGCGCGGGCGCTGCGGCCGGGCGGCCGGCTCGCCGTGTTCTGGAACGCGGGTCAACTGCCGCCCGGGCTCATGGAAGCCGTCGCCGACGTCTACGACCGCGTACTGCCCGACTCGCTCGCGGCCCGCCAATGGACGGCCTCGGCCGTCGACGGCTACACGGCGCTGTGCGACAAGGCGGCCGACGGGATGCGGGAGGCGGGCGCGTACGGCGTTCCGGAGAGATGGCGATTCGACTGGGAGTGGACCTACGCACGCGACGAGTGGCTGGACCTGCTGTCCACCACCGGTGTCCACACCACGCTCCCGCCCGCGCAACTGGAGGAGGTGCTGTCGGGCGTCGGAGCCGCCGTCGACGCGGCGGGAGGCGGCTTCACCATGCGCTACGCCACGGTGGCCTCCACCGCGATACGGACCGGCAGCGCGTGAGCCGCGCTCCACGCCTCCCTCCCCCGCGCCCCGCCGGAAATAGTTCAAGCTTCATTCATGTTGGCGGGGAGGAGAGGAGCGACCCATGACGCAGTTCCCGAACTTCACCCCGGCCACCCCCTTCCCCCTCGCCGAGGAGTACGAGCGCGCCCACCTCTACATCGAGGCCAAGGACTACGCCGAAGCCGCCCGCATCCTGACGCCCGTAGTCGACCAGGAGCCGGACCACCTCGCGGCCCGGATGCTGCTCGCCCGCGCGTACTTCCACTCGGCGCAGCTGGGCCGGGCCGAGTCGGAACTGCGGCGCGTTCTGGAGCGCGATCCCGCCGAGGCGTACGCGCACCTGATGCTCGGCCGCACGCTGGAGCGGGCCGGCCGGGCGGCCGAGGCGGTGCCGCATCTGCGGCTCGCCGCCGCCATGAACGGCGAGGAGGCCCCGGCGCCGCGCCGCGTCCTGCACACCGTCGCCACGGACTGAAACCGGCCGGACTGGACCGGACTGAACCACATAGGACCGGACCAGATTGGACTGGGGTCGGATCGGACTGGACCGGCAGCAGACACGGGGGAACCGGGACCGAACGGCCCGCCCGGCCCCGGTTCCCCCGCGCTACCCCTGCCCGTTCACCTGCGGCGGCCCGGTGCCCGGCGGCGCGAGGTTCGGCGGAGTGTCGGCCGGCGGAACGCCGAGCGTCCACTCCAGTTCGTACCGCTGGAAGAGTTCGGCCCGCAGCCGGGACGTGGGCATCGGCGCCCCCGGGAGCAGCACCGCCACCACCGCGCCCATCAGCAGCGCGCGCAGCAGCCGGTAGTCGGTGTCCGGGTCGGGCGAACCGTAGCTCACCACCGTGTCGCGCAGCAGCGTCGCGAGCCGCTGCTGCTCCGGGCACTGGATGAAACCTTCCGCCTGGAGGATGCCGGCCATGTGCGTACGCATGAGCAGCGGCCGGTCCCGGGCGAGGCCCAGGACGGCGTCGATGGCCCGCGCGAGGAGTTCCCGTCCGTCGTCGGTCCGCGGCTCCCGCTCCAGTCCGGCCGCCAGTTCCAGGTGCATCAGCCGGTGCACGGCGGACTGCAGGAGCTGCCGCTTGCCGGGGAAGTAGTACGACACCAGACCCCGCGCGGCCCCCGCCCGGTCGGCGATGTGCGCGAGCGTGGTCGCCTCGTACCCGCGTTCGCCGACGAGTTCGACCGTCGCCTGCAAGAGACGTTCACGGGAACGGCGGCGTAACTCCTCATTGACCGACGCGCTGCGCGGGGACATGCTGTAACTCCTGCGTTGACTGGCTCCGAGCCAATATACTCAGAGGGTATCCGGACGTCTGCCCTCCTGAGCAGGCGCAGTCCGGTATCTCCGCCTATTTCGGGCGACGCGGGGGATCGCCCGAAATAGGCGGTTTTTTCTTGCGCGTTTTCCTCCGCCGACGGCTCTGACTGCGACCGAGTCGCCCCCGCACCCGGGCCAGGGCACTCATCCGACGAGATCGAGCACGGAACGGAGCGCGTCCGGCCGTTCCGCCGGGGGCACTTTGTCGACCAGGTGCACCGCGCAGCCGATCGCACCCGCCCCCGCGTCGGCGCGCCGATCGTCGCCGACCATGAGCGTGTCGCCGGGCGCGAGTCCGAGGGCGTCGCAGGCCACGTGGAAGAGCCGCGGCCGGGGTTTCTGCACGCCGTGCTCGTACGAGAGGACGTACGCGTCGACGTCGCCGTCCAGGCCGTGGGCGCGGAAGACCGGGCGCAGGTCCCAGCCGATGTTGCTGACCACGGCGGTACGGACGCCCCGGCGCCGCAGCTCGCCCAGCACGTCGGCGGCGTCCGGATACGGGCGCCAGGCGGCCGGCTCCATGTGCCGCGCGTACAGCGCCTCGTACAACTCGGGCCGCGGCAACGGCACTTGACGCGCCAGTCCCACATACGCGGCGCGGTGCAGTTCCGCGCTCTCGTCGCGCCGGGCCCACGCCTCGGCCAGGTGCGCGGGAACGGCGCGGGGAGCCGTGCCGCCGGGCAGTGCACCCGCCCCGTCCAGCAGCCGCACGAGCCGTGCGAACTCCCCCTCGTCGACGTGGGTTTCGGTATCGCTCAGGGCGGCACGGAGCCAGGACTGTGTGGGCTCGGCGTGAAAGAGGGTGCCGGAGAAGTCGAACAGGACGCCTTTGACAGTCATGCCGCCCAGTCTCCCCCGCCCGGCCGCGGCGACGGCGCGCAGGACGCGCCGGTCGGCTCCGAGTGTCCCCGCCCGGCGGTTCACTCGGCCGGCCGGGGAATCCAGGGCGATTTCAGCGGTGTGCGGAGGGCGAGAGCGTGCGGGAGAACTCGTCGGCGGTGGCACCGGGTCCACCGCCGTCGCAGGCGCTGCCGTCAGCCGGCCGCGGGCTCGTCGGGGCCGTGGAAGGTGAACAGGCCCGGTGCGGTCAGCCGGTCGAAGCAGTCGAGCAGCTGTTCCGGCCGGTCGGTCACGGCGATGGCGGCGGTCAGGTAGTTGGTGCTGCCCCGCTCCGGGGAGAGGCGGGCGCCGACCGCGTGCGGCAGGACGACCTCACGGACGCCGGGGATCGCGAGCACCTCGGAGGCCGAGGGCACGCGTGACAGGACGACGGGGCGGTCGGGCGGCTGCGGTATCAGCCGGCCCGCGTAGCGGTGCGGTTCGGGGGCGGTGGGCAGGGACCCGCCCGTCGCGACGGCCGCGGTGGCCGCCACATAGTCGTAACCGGCGCTGTGGTGCAGCATCTCGACCGCCCCGCCGCCTATCCGGCAGTTCACCTCGATCACCATCGGGCCCTCGGCGGTGAGCTTGAACTCGGTGTGGACCGCGGAGTCGGTGAGGCCGAGGGCTTCGACGGCGGCCGTCGCGCACGCTTCGATCTCGCGGACGCGCTCCGGCGGCAGCACCGACGGGAGCATGCCGCCGTTCTCGCGGAAGGGCGGCGACAGCGGGAACTTGTCGGTCACCGCGAGGTGCGTGGCCGTACCGCGCCGCACGATGGACTCGACGCTGACGTGGTCGCCGTACCGCGCGTCCGGGTACCACTCCGAGCCGATCAGCCGCTGTTCCAGGATGAACAGGGGATGTGCGCCGCCGCGCGGGTCGTTCACGAACGCGTGGCACGCCTGCGCCCAGATCTCGTCCAGATCGTCGTCCGCGCCCACCGCGTGGGTGGCCATGCTGCCGGCCCCGACGACGGGCTTCAGCACTGCGGGCAGCCCGACCGTATTCCGGGCCTCGTGGAACTCCTCCGCCGTGCGCACCTCGGCGAACCGGGGTACGGGCACGCCCGCCGCCCGGAGCGCGGCCCGCTGCCGCGTCTTGTTGCGCAGCGCGGGCAGCGACTCGTGCGGATTGCCCGGCAGGCCCAGTTCCGCGGCGGCGGTGTGCGCCTCGACCACCGGGATCTCGCTGAACGCCACGATGCCGTCCGCCGAGTGGCGTTTCGCGTACTCCACCGTGTAGTCGGTGAGGTCGGCGCCGGCGGGCACGCTGACGTTCGCGCACCACGCGTCGAAGGTACGCGCGCGCCATTCGTCGGCGGCGGGGTTCGGGCCGGGACGCCAGAGGACGTGGACGTCGTAGTCGGGGCAGAGCCTGGACAAGTACCAGTCCGGCGTGGGGCCGCCGGGGCCGTCGATGATTACGAGGGTCGGGTCGGACATCGGGTCAGACATGGTGGGGGGCTCTCATCAGTCGAATCGGGAAGCGGGAACTGGAGGACTGGAGCTGGGGGTAGGAAAGGCGGAAACGTGGCGGGGTGCGGCCAGAGCTTGTGCGGGTGGGGGGCTCTGGCCGGGCCGGCCGGGGGTGACCGCTCTCGGCCGGACCTCAGGGGCCGGCGGGGAGTCTCAGATCGACGCTGTCGCCGAGCTGCCGGAATCCGATGCTCTCGAACATCCGGCTGGACCGGACGTTGCCGGCGGTCACCGACGCGCCCAGCTCGGACAGCCCGTACTCGGCCGCCGCGGTGAGCGCGTACCGCAGCAGCGCGGAGCCCAGACCGCGCCCGCGCGGCGTGGGGTCTCTGAAGATCTGGGTGATCCAGGGCCGCTCCAACGCGTGGACTGCCAGCACCGCGACGGGGCCCCGGTCGTCCACGGCCACGGCGCTGAAGGGCAGCGTCGGCCCCAGCAGTTCGCCGCGCCACAGGCTGGTGAGGGTCGCGAGTCCGTCGTCCGCGCGCTCGTAGCGCGCCCGGTCGGGGTGGCCG
This sequence comes from Streptomyces sp. NPDC050610, assembly GCF_040654875.1. Classification (NCBI taxonomy): domain Bacteria; kingdom Bacillati; phylum Actinomycetota; class Actinomycetes; order Kitasatosporales; family Streptomycetaceae; genus Streptomyces; species Streptomyces sp. NPDC050610. Next base: position 199,262 of record NZ_JBFAIV010000011.1, read on the forward strand.
GCGGCGTACGCGGCCAGCCACAGTTCCCGCAGGCTGTCCGCCGGTATCTCGGCGGCGGGGCGGAGGCGGAGCGGGGCAGGGAGCGCGGGCTGCGCCCATCGAGGGTCGGGAGGGCGTACGGACAGGTCCCAGCCGTAGCGGTGGGCCCGCCGCTGGACTTCGGCCCCGGACTCGGCCAGCGGGGCGGCCACGCTGTCGTCGGTGACCACCAGCCAGCCGGGCAGTTCTCGCAGCAGCAGGGCGGAGGCTTCCGCGGGCGACCCGGACTCGGCTCGTACCGAGGTGGCGCGGGGGCGGCCCCGCCACTGTCCGGCGCGGAAGCTGACGCGCGTCGATCCGCACGCGGACCGCAGTGACGTACGGGCTTCCTGGTCCGGTGACGTATGGGCCTCGCGGTCCGATGGTGTACGGGCCTCGTGGACCGATGGCGTACGGGCCCCCTGGCCCGGTGATGTACGGCCCTGGCCCTCCTGGTCCGGTGAACCGTTCACCGCCTCCGTTCCGTCATGCCGCTGCCCTCCGCGATCGAGGTCCTGCTCCACGCCGCTCCCTGACTCCGTGTTCCGTGCGGAGGCTGCCGAACCCGCTGTTCGGCGGGGGTTCGGGCAGGCCCGCGCTCAGCATCACATTCACAGGCCACACACTTCAAACGATCTTGGAAAACCAGAAATCCGAGGCCGGATCGTGTGGTCTGGGCACCAGGAAGCCGACGGAGGGCGGTAGTTCGGGTGATGTCAGGAGACGTCGGGAGACGCTGGGAGAAGCCGACCGACAGCCGCGATTCGGGACGTACGCCATGGGCGAACAGCCGCGTTTCGGGACGTACCCTGCCGCTGCGAACCTTGTTGAGATCCGAGCCGTCGGCCGGAGGCCGTGGTTCCGGGCGCGCGCCATTGGCCGAAAGGCCGTGGTTCGACGGGCCGAGGCAGGACGGACCGCGGCCGGAGAGGCCGGAGAGGCCGGGACGCAACGGCCGCGGTTCGAGAGGTGCGCACCCGCCATCGGACAGCCGCGGTTCGGCCGATGGTGAACGGCGTCCCTCCGGACGCCCCCGGCCGCCTACGCTCCGGCCATGGCTGATCATCACGCGGTCGACGTGGGCGGTATCCGGCTGGCCTACCAGGTGACCGGGCCGCCGGACGCCCCGCCGCTCGTCCTGCTGCACGCGCTCGGCGAGAACTCCGACGACTGGGCGGCGGTGACGCCCGCCCTCGCCCGCGGCCGACGCGTGTACGCCCTCGATCTGCGCGGTCACGGCCGAAGCGACCGGCCGGGCGCGTACTCGCTCGAACTCATGCGGACCGACGTGGTCCGGTTCCTGGACGCGCTGGGGCTCGACCGCATCGACCTGATCGGGCACTCCATGGGCGGGGCCGTGGCCTATCTGCTCGCGGCCGACGTCCCGCGGCGTGTGAACCGGCTCGTCCTGGAGGACGTTCCGCTGCCGCTCCCCCGGAAACCGACCGCCCCGACCAGGCCGGAGGGCGACCTGACCTTCGACTGGGAGGTGGTGCCCGCCATCAGACGGCAGATCGACACACCCGATCCCGAGTGGCTGGAGCGGCTCGGCCGGATCACCGCCGAATCCCTGGTGGTGGGCGGCGGGCCCGCCAGCCATGTGCCCCAGAGCGGCGTCGCCGAACTGGCCCGGCGGCTTCCCGGCGGCCGCCTGGTCACCATCCCGGTCGGTCATCTGGTCCACCACGCGGCCCCGGAGGAGTTCACGAAGGCGGTTTCGGACTTCCTGCTGCCGGAAAACGGCTGAGCGTTCCGAATACGGGGCCGCCGCCCCTACCGACTCCCCCGCTCGCTCCAGCGCGCGGCGAACTCGCGGAAGCGGCGGCCGGCCGGGGACGTGGGCCGGTCCCGGCGCCAGAGCAGGCCGACACCGCGGAAGGCGTCGGGCTCGGCGAGCGGGATCAGCCGTACGTCGTCCCTCGGCGGGGCTCCGCCGCCCCCGGCCGGAACGACCGAGACGCCGAGCCCGCTGCCGACCAGGCCCGCGATGGTGGCGACTTCCCCCGCCTCAAGGGCCACCGAGGGGGTGACCCCCGCCCGGTGGAAGATCTGGCAGGTGATCTCCCGCAGCCCGGTGGACTGGCGCATGATGATCAGCCGCTCGTCCGCCAGGTCGGTCAGCCGCGCCGAGGCGCGGTCCGCGAGCCGGTGCCCCGCCGGTACGGCGAGCCTCAGCTCCTCCTCGTACAGCGGCAGCCACTCCCACTGGCCGCCGGCCGGCCGCGGGCCGGTGAGGGCCAGTTCCGCGGCGCCTTCCAGCAGCAGGTCCCGCACATGCTCCGCGGATTCCTGATGGAGGGTCAGTCGCGTGTCGGGCCAGTCTCGTTGGTAACCGCCGAGGAGTTCGGGTACCAGCCAGCCGCCGAGCGAGTGCACGAACGCCAGCCGCAGGGCGTCCCGGACGGGAGCGCGCAGGGCGGTGATGCGGTCCTGGGCCGTCTCCAGCTCCTCCAGCGCGCGCCGGGCGTGCCGCCGGTAGACGCGGCCGCAGTCGTTGAGCCGCAGCCGGTTGCGGTCCCGGTCGAACAGCGGTGTGCCGAGCCGGCGCTCCAGACGGCCGATCGCGCGGGACAGGGTGGGCTGCGAGACGCCGGCCAGCGCGGCGGCCTCGGTGACGTGCTCGGTCTCCGCCACCGTGAGGAACCAGCGCAGCTCGTCCATGCTCATCAGCACATTATGCAAGAGGCGCATAAGGTGCTGTTCATCGCGGCATTTTTCTTTCTCGGCCGCCCCGGGGAGGGTGGTTTCCACGGGCGCCCGCACCGACCGCACGACTACCGGAGGCAGCCGCATGTCCCCTCAGCCCACCACCCCCAACAGCCCGACCGCCGTTCCGGGCGATGCCGAGAAGGCCCGTATCGCCGAGCGCTTCCACACCGGGCTCATCACCGCCGACTGGGACCTGATCTGCTCCCTGCTCACCGACGACGCCGTCTGGACCCTGCCCGGCGACAACAAGATCTCCGGTACGGCCCGCGGCGCGGACGCGGTGGTCGAGCGGGTCAGGCTCATCGCCGGCTACGGCGTGCGCTTCGAGTTCGAGCGCGTCCTGGTCAGCCGCGACAACCTGGCCCTCTCCCTGCACAACACCGCTGCCCGCGACGGGGTGGTGCTGGACGAGTACCTGGCCACGGTCTGCTTCCTGCGCGACGGCCGGATCAGCGCGATCGAGACCTACCTTTCGGACGTAACCGGGATGAACGCGTTCTTCGTCTGACCTGTTCGACGGCGGGAGCGCGCGCGGCGCCGCCGCCCTTGGCGCAACCTGGACCGGGCTGGTCCGACCTGGCCCAGCCCGGTCCAACCTGGCCCAGCCCAGCCCAGCCCAGTCCGTCCCGGTCCGGACATCGACGCGCGATCGCGCGTGATGTGTACCGGGACGCGCCGAATGCGCGCCTCCCCCGTTTCGCTCCCCGGTGGGATGCTGGTCGCATCCCTCGGGAAGGAGCTCCGCCGTGCTTCGTGTCGCGGTCGTCGGGTCAGGGCCGAGCGGGGTCTACACCGCGCAAGCGCTCGTCCAGCAGGAGTCCGTGCCAGGGGTGGCGGTGGACGTCCTGGACCGGCTGCCCTGCCCGTACGGTCTGGTGCGGTACGGCGTCGCCCCCGACCACGAGAAGATCAAGTCGCTGCAGAACAACCTGCGTACCGTGCTTGAGCATCCGCGCATCGCCTTCCTGGGCAATGTGCTGGTCGGGGAGGCGGGGGTGCCCGCCCGCCAACTGCTCGACCTCTATCACGCGGTCGTCTACTGCGTGGGCGCCGGTACGGACCGGCGGCTCGGGGTGCCCGGCGAGGACCTGCCGGGCAGCTTCTCCGCCACCGAGTTCGTCTCCTGGTACAGCGCCCACCCGGACTCCCCGCCCGGCGGCTTCGTACTCGGCGCGCGTTCCGCCGTCGTCATCGGGGTCGGCAACGTGGCGGTCGACGTGGCACGTGTACTGGCGCGCGGCTCCGAGGAGTTGCGCCCCACCGACGTTCCGGACGCCGCGCTGCGGGCCCTGGCCGACAGCCGGGTGTCGGACATCCACCTGGTGGGACGGCGGGGCCCGGCGCAGGCGAAGTTCACCACCAAAGAGCTCCGCGAACTGGGCACGCTGCCGGGCGCGGAGGTGTCCGTACGGGCCGAAGAGGCCGCCCTCGACCCGGACTTCGCCGATCCGTCGGGGCTGCCCGCCGCCAACCGGCGCAATGTGGAGGTCATCCGCGGCTGGTGCGACGCCCCGCCCCGCGGCCTCTCCCGCGCCATCCGGCTGCGCTTCTTCCTGCGGCCGGTCGCGGTGCTCGGCGAGGACGCGGTGCGCGCCGTGCGCTTCGAGAGGACCGCGCCGGACGGGCGGGGCGGCGTGGTCGGCACGGGCGTGTTCGAGGACGTCGAGGCGGAGTTGGTCCTGCGGTCGGTGGGGTACCGGGGCGTGCCGTTGGCGGGGCTGCCGTTCGACACGCAGCGCGGGACGGTGCCGCACGAGCGGGGGCGGGTGCTGCGGGCGGGGGCGCCCTCCCCGGGCGAGTACGTCGCCGGGTGGATCAAACGGGGCCCGACCGGGGTGATCGGCACCAACCGCTCCTGCGCGAAGGAGACGGTCGCCTCGCTCCTCGCGGACGCCGGTGCCCTCGCGGAGCGGCCCACGGCGGCCGATCCCCGGGCCGAACTGCGGCGGTTGAACGGGGCCGTGGTGGAGTGGCCGGGTTGGCTCGGCATCGAGGCGGCGGAGGCGGCGCTGGGGCGTTCGCTGGGCCGTACGACGGTGAAGATCGCCGACTGGGAGGGGCTGCTGACCGCTGCGAACGGGCGGGCGTGAGCGTTCCCGCCCCGCTCATCAGCGCTTCTCAGCCCTCGCCGAGCCTCTCGTCCTGGCGGTGCGCGGCCGTCAGGACGCTGTCGAGCAGACCGGGGAAGAGCGCGTCCAGGTCGTCGCGGCGCAGCTCGCTCATCTTGGCCGTGCCGCGGTAGACCTGGTTGATCACGCCGCTCTCGCGGAGCACGCGGAAGTGGTGCGTGCTGGTGGACTTGGACACCGGCAGGTCGAAGACGGAGCACGACTGCTCGGTGCCGGCCGCCTCCAGCATCCGTACGATCCGCAGGCGCATCGGATCCGAGAGCGCGTGGAGCACGCCCTCCACCCGGATCTCCGCCGGCGCGGGGTGGTCGAGGGAGCGGCCGCTGGTCCGTGCCCGGGGCTGGGTCTGCACGGCTGCTCCTCTTGGCCGGTCGGCGGCCTGGTCGGTGGGCCTGTTCGATGGGCCCGGTCGGTGGGCCTGGTCGATCTGCCGGTCGGCCCGGCGGCCGGACTGCCCGCCGCGTCGACGGGCCGCATCGATGGTACGAGTACGAGGTTCACCGTAGTACGCGGCCCTTGGCGGGACTTGACCCCCGTCGGCACGTACCGCACCGACGGGGGTCTCGCGCTCCAGGTCCGTACGGCCAGGCCCCTACGCTCAGGCCCCGTGCCGTCAGGTCCCGTACCACCAGGTCCCGTACGGCCGTCGCGCTGTCAGTGCGCGCGGGCGTACTGCGCGGGTCGGCGTGGCTCGTCCCCCAGCTCGACGGCGGCGCTGTTGACCCAGTAGGGGTCGCGCAGCAGTTCCCGGCCGAGGAGCACGGCGTCCGCCTGGCCGGCCGTCAGGATCTCCTCCGCCTGCCGGGCGTCGGTGATCAGGCCGACCGCGCCCACGGGAAGGTCCGTCTCCTCGCGCACCTTGGCGGCGAAGGGGACCTGGTAGTTGGGTCCGGCGGGGATGACGGCCTTCGAGGCGTTGCCGCCGGTGGACACGTCGAGCAGGTCCACGCCGTGGGCCAGCAGGTCCTTCGCGAACCGCGCGGTGTCGTCGCCGGTCCAGCCCTCGCGCGGGTCCTCGGGGTTCTCCGTGAGCCAGTCGGTGGCGGAGATCCGGAAGAACACCGGCAGCTCCTCGGGCCATACGGCCCGTACGGCGTCGACGACCTCCAGCGCGAACCGGGTGCGGTTCTCGTACGAGCCGCCGTACTCGTCGTCCCGCTGATTGCTGTGCGGGGAGAGGAACTCGCCGATGAGGTAGCCGTGGGCGCCGTGCACCTCCACGACCTTGAACCCGGCGGCGAGGGCGAGCTCGGCGGACTTCGCGAAGTCCGCCACGACGCCCTTGATCTCCTCCGTGGTCAGCTCGTGCGGCGCGCGGTCGCCGTCCGCGAAGGGCAGCGGGGAGGGCGCGACCGTCGTCCAGCCGCCCTTCTCCGCGGGCAGCTGCTTGCCGCCGTCCCACGGGGCGGCCGTCGAGGCCTTCCGCCCGGCGTGGGCGATCTGGATGGCCGGGACGGCCCCCTGCGCCTCCAGGAAGCCGGTTATCCGCTTGAAGGCGTCGCGCTGCTGGTCGTTCCACAGGCCGACGTCCGCGGGCGAGATCCGCCCCTCGGGCGATACGGCCGTGGCTTCCACCAGGATCAGGCCGGCGCCGCCGACGGCGCGGGCGCCGAGGTGCGCCAGGTGCCAGTCGGTCGGCACGCCCTGGAGGGGGCCGTCGGCTGCCGCGCTGTACTGGCACATCGGCGCCATCCAGGCACGGTTGGGGATGGTCAACGACCGCAGTGTGTACGGCTGGAAGAGGTTGCTCACCGAAGGCTCCGCTCGTGCGTGGGTGAACCGGATTACCCTAGTACGGTAAACGTCGTAGTACGGCAGTTGTCAAACTATGCAGGTACTGGCGTGAGCCTTCGCACGGAGCCGCCACCGGCCCGACGGGGCCGCCCCTAGGAACGCCGCATATCGATGACGTATTTCCCGCGCACCCCGCCCGCCTCCAGCCTCCGATGGGCCTCCACGACGCCGTCCATCGGGAGCACGGTGTCGATCACGGGCCGGACGTCTCCCGCCTCGGCGTACCGGGTGAGTTCCGCGATGCGGTCGGCCGACGGGTTGTTGCTGAAGAGCTTGACCCGCCGGGGCCGGGCGGCGGCCCGCAGGCCCGTGCCGAGGATGGACCTCACGAGACGGGACGAATCGAAGGCGAGCGCGACCAGGCGGCCCTGACGGGTGAGCCGCGCCTGGTAGGCGCCGAGGTCGGTGCCCACCAGGTCGACGATGACGTCGAAGCGGCCGAGGTCCGCCGGCCCGGTCGTGCGGTAGTCCAGGGCCCTGTCGGCGCCGAGCCCCTTGATCCAGTCGAGGTTGCGGGCGCCGGCGAGGGCGGTGACGTCGGCGCCGAGTGCCTTGCCCAGCTGCACGGCGACGCTGCCGACGCCCCCGGTGGCACCGCGGACCAGCAGGCGTTCGCCGGGTTCGATGCGCGCTTTATCCGTCAGCGCGGTCAGGGCGGTGGTGCCCGACACCGGAAGGGCGGCGGCCTTGAGCGGGCTCAGGTTCCCGGGCGCCCCGGCGAGGCGCTGCTCGGGCACGGCGACGAAGTCGGCGATGGCCCCGAAGGCGAAGTGCGGCATGACGCCCCACACCGCGTCTCCGGCCTGCCACGCCTGGACCCCGGCGCCTACCGAGGCGACGCGGCCGGCGAAGTCGCCGCCCACGCCGCGCGGGAACGCGGCACGGGTAATTCTGCGCATCTCGCCCGCACGGAAGGCGACTTCCCCCGCGTCCACGCTCGCGGCGTACACCTCGACGAGCACCTCTCCGAGCCCCGGCCGCGGCGTGGGCACCTCATTGACGCGCAGCACCTCAGGCGGGCCGAAACGGTCGTACTGAACGGCACGCATGGTCGATCTCCTCCGGAATGTCTCTCCCCGAGCGGACGTCTCTCCGCTCTCCGCACTAAGTGGGGTGACACCCCACTTAACTTCGCTAAGATAACCGGAGAGCCACCCCGATTAGCAAACGCAGGAGGTCACGGTGGTCGGCACGGCAGCGCGACGGCCTTTGCGGGCGGACGCCCGGCGCAACTACGCACGAATCCTGGCCGCCGCCGAAGAGGCGTTCGCGACCCACGGCCCCGACGCCTCCCTCGAAGAGATCGCCCGCCAGGCCGGCGTGGGATCGGCCACCTTGCACCGGCACTTCGCCTCCCGGCGCTCGCTGCTGGAAGCGGTCTTCCACGACCGCGTCGAAGCGCTCTGCGCGAGGGCCCGGGAACACGCCCGCGCGAGCGAACCGGGCCCCGCGCTCTTCGCCTGGCTGCGGGACCTCAACGCCTACGCGGCGGCCAGCCTCGGGCTGATCGCCTCACTACTGCGCGACGGCCGGGACCTCGACCTGGTGGAGAAGGACGACGACTGCGTATCGATGATCACCAACGCGGCCGGAGAACTCCTGGACGCGGCCCGGCGGGCGGGCGCGGTACGCCCCGGCATCCGCACCGAAGACATGCTCGCGCTCGTCAACGCCATCTCGCTCGCCACCACGGAGGGCCGGGATCGCACGGATCGCACAGAGGGCCTCGATCGCGCGGACGGCCACGGCGACGCGGAGAGCAACGGCTGCGCTGACGGCAGCGGCGGCGCCGGAGGCCAGGGCGGCGCGGAGGGCAGCGGCGATGTCGGAGGCCAGGGCGACGCCGACGGCAGCGAGGGCGATGACGCGCAGGCGGGCCGGCTGCTGGACATCGCGATCGAGGGCATGCGCGCGCACCCCTGCGACACCGCTCCCTCGAACCCACCTGACCTGCGGTGATTCCGCTCCGGGAGCCGTTGTCAGTGGGTAGGTGCAGACTGGCCCGTAACTGAGACAACGGCGTCCCGGAGGTGGCTCGTCATGGCTGAGGTCATGCTGGCGATCGGCACCAAGAAAGGCCTTTTCCTCGCCCGGCGACGCGGCGGCGGATGGGAGTTCGACGAGCCCCGATTCAACGCGCAGTCGGTCTATTCGATCGGGATCGACACCCGTCCCGCCACACCCCGGATCCTGGTCGGCGCGGACAGTTCGCACTGGGGCCCCTCGGTCTTCCACTCCGACGACCTCGGCGCCACCTGGCAGGAGCCTCAGCAGCCCGCGGTGAAGTTCCCGAAGGACACCGGCGCCTCGCTGGAGCGGGTCTGGCAGCTGCATCCGGCGGAGGCGGACGCGCCCGGCGTGGTCTACGCGGGGACGGAGCCCGGCGCGCTGTTCCGCTCCGAGGACGGGGGCGAGACGTTCGAGCTCGTACGGTCGCTGTGGGACCACCCCACGCGGCAGGAGTGGGGCGCCGGTTTCGGCGGGCAGGGCATTCACACCGTGGTCACGGACGCCCGCGACAGCGACGCCGTGACCATCGCCGTCTCCACAGGCGGCGTGTACCGGTCGCTGGACGGCGGGGCCAGCTGGGACCCGTCGAACACCGGGGTGCAGGCGGTGTTCCTGCCCGACCAGTACCCGGAGTTCGGGCAGTGCGTGCACAAGATCGCGCAGGATCCCGTGGACCGCGACCGGCTGTATCTCCAGAACCACTGGGGCGTCTACCGCAGCGACGACGCGGGCGGCGCGTGGTCGCCCATCGGCGCCTCGCTGCCCTCCGACTTCGGCTTCGCCGTCGCCGCCCATCCCCGCAGGGCCGATGTCGCCTACGTCTTCCCCATCGAGGCCGACAGCGACCGGGTGCCCGCCGGGCGGCACTGCCGGGTCTTCCGCACCGAGGACGCGGGGGCGAGCTGGGAGGGACTCCACGCCGGCCTCCCCGAGGCGCCGCACTTCGGAGTGGTGCTGCGCGACGCCATGTGTCTCGACGACGCCGAGCCCGCGGGGGTGTACTTCGGCAATCGCAACGGCGAGGTCTACGCGAGCGCGGACGAGGGGGACAGCTGGCAGCTCATCACCTCGCACCTGCCCGACGTGCTGAGCGTACGGGCCGCGGTGGTGGGGTGAGGCGGTTCGGGGGTGTGGCCGTAGGGGGCGGTTTAGACAGATCAGCCGTGGAGTGGGACGGCTCCGGGTGGGGTGGTTCGGAGGTCGTAGCCGTCGAGTGGGATGGCCCCGACCGGGGTGGTTCGGGGGCGCGGTCGTGGGGTGCCGGACAGAGCCAGTAGAGTGACGCCCCGTGGCTGCACGACCGTTGAACGAGATCGTCGAACCCGGCTGGGCGAAGGCACTTGAGCCCGTGGCCGGACGGATCACCGCGATGGGCGACTTCCTGCGCTCGGAGATCGCGGCGGGCCGTACGTACCTACCGGCCGGAGCCCATGTGCTCCGTGCCTTCCAGCAACCCTTCGACGACGTAAGGGTTCTGATCGTCGGTCAGGACCCGTACCCCACCCCCGGGCACGCCGTCGGGCTGAGCTTCTCCGTCGCGCCCGAGGTGCGGCCGCTGCCCGGCAGCCTGGAGAACATCTACCGGGAGATGCACACCGACCTCGGGCTGCCCCGGCCGTCCAACGGCGACCTCACCCCCTGGACCCAGCAGGGCGTCCTGCTGCTGAACAGGGCGCTCACCACCGCGCCGCGGAAGCCCGCCGCGCACCGCGGCAAGGGCTGGGAGGAGGTCACCGAGCAGGCGATCAAGGCGCTGGTCGCGCGCGGCGGCCCGATGGTGGCGATCCTGTGGGGGCGTGACGCCCGCAATCTGCGGCCGCTGCTCGGGCAGGTGCCGTCCGTCGAGTCCGCGCACCCCTCCCCCATGTCGGCCGACCGCGGTTTCTTCGGCTCGCGCCCGTTCAGCCGCGCCAACGACCTCCTGGTCCGGCAGGGAGCGGCGCCGGTGAACTGGCTGATTCCCTGACGTTCGGCGATAGGGTGTCCGGCCATGACGACTCACACGAACGTCCCCGCGGGTTGGTACGCCGATCCGCAGGGCACTCCTCACCTGCTGCGATGGTGGGACGGCGGCCAGTGGACCGAGCACACGCATCCTGGTCAGGCGCCGTCGGGCGGAGCGGTTCAAGCCACGCATGACCCGGCGCGGATTCAGGACCAGGTCCAGCGCCAGGCCAAGGTGGCGCCCGAGTCGCACGGCGGCGGCACCCTCTTCACCGAGCCGGTCCTGGTGGTGAACCAGAAGGCCAAGCTGATCGAGGTGACGAACGAGTACGGCGTCTTCGACCAGCACGGCCGCACGCTCGGCGCGGTGGTCCAGGTCGGCCAGAGCACGGCGAAGAAGGTGCTCCGGGTCGTCTCCAGCCTCGATCAGTACATGACGCACAAGCTGGAGATCCGGGACGCCCAGGGCCGTCCGCAGCTCCTGCTGACCCGGCCGGCCAAGCTGATCAAGTCCCGCGTGGTGGTCGAGCGCCCGGACGGGCAGCCGCTGGGGGAGATCGTCCAGCAGAACGCGATCGGCAAGATCAATTTCGCGCTGGTCTCCGGCGGTCAGCAGATCGGCGCGATCAAGGCCGAGAACTGGCGGGCCTGGAACTTCGCCATCGTCGACCACACCGACACCGAGATCGCCCGGATCACCAAGACCTGGGAGGGGCTCGCCAAGACGATGTTCACGACGGCGGACAACTACGTACTGCAGATCCACCGCCAGCTCCCCGACCCGCTGCTGAGCCTGGTCGTGGCCACGGCCCTGACCGTCGACACGGCGCTCAAGCAGGACGCCCGAGGGTTCGGCTGAGCCGATGGCCGAGGACATGCGCGTGGACGCGGGAGCGGACATGGACATGGACGCAGGCGCGGACGCGGACGTGCGCCCCGGCAGCGGCACCCGCGTGAGCACTTCCGGCGCTCCCAGCACTTGCGGCGCTTCTGCTCGCGCTGCGGCCGGCCCCTCACCCTGCCCGCCCGTGCTCGCCGTCGACTCGGGCGGTTCGGGGGTCCGGGTCGCGGTGGCCCGCGCGGACCTCGACGGCCCCGCCCGTACCCGGCACTCCCCCGACCCGGTGCCGACCGGCGGCGCGGGCATCGATGCGCACGCCTTCCTCGCCCAGGTACTGCCCGCCGCCCGCGACCTGCTGCGCGCGGCCGGAGCGGAAAGCGTCGACGCCGCCTGCGTGGGCGCCACGGGCATGGCCACCCTCGGCGACGACCTGCGGAAGGTGCTGCCGGAGGCGCTGCGCGCGGAGCTGGGGGTGCGCCGGCTCGCCCTCGCGGCCGACGCGGTGACCGCCTACGCCGGTGCTCTGGGCCAACGGCCGGGCGCGGTCGTCGCCGCCGGCACCGGGATGATCGCCATCGGCTGCGACCTGAGCCCGGAGGGCGGCTGGCGGCGCGCGGACGGCTGGGGGCATCTGCTCGGGGACCTGGGCGGCGGAGCATGGCTCGGCCAGGCCGGGCTGACGGCGGCGCTGCGCGCCCACGACGGGCGTACGGGCGGCTCGGCCGCGCTGCTGGCCCGTGCGGAAGCGGTCTTCGGGCCGGTGGGAGGGCTGCCCGGGCAGCTGTATCCGCGCGCCGACCGGCCCGCCGTGCTGGCTTCGTTCGCTCCCGAGGTGGCCCGGTGCGCCGAGGCCGGCGATCCGGTGGCGCGGCGCATCCTCGCGACGGCCGCCCGTCACATCGCCGAGACCGCGGCGGCGGTCTGTCCACGCCTTCAGGAGCCGTCCGCGGACGGCCGGCACAAGACGCGGTACGAAGTGTCGCTCACCGGCGGGCTGTTCCGGATCGGTGCTCCCCTGCTCGTACCGCTGCGCGCGGAGTTGCAGGAGCAACTGCCGCACGCGGAGCTGGTCGAGGCCGCGGGCGGCCCGCTGGACGGGGCGCTGCGCATCGCCGCGGCGCTCGCCGCGGAGGATCTGCTCCTGCCGCCGGATCCGTTCATGCTCTCCATTTCGGGGTGACCACTTCCGCATCAAGTCGTACGAACCGCCGAACATATCCGGACAGAGTGCACGCAGTCGCCCCCTCCCGAACGGGCGGCCCCCGCGAGCGGATAACATGCGGCGCCATGAGCTCCCCCACAGGGCCCGCGCCTGGCCTGCCTGTACGAATGCCACGTCCCCGCCAGCCCGGACGGCACCGGCGGCCGGAACCGGTGGCGGCGCCCGTCGGGGCGCCGCCGCTGGTCCTGGCCGTGCCGGGGACCCCCGACGACGCCATCCGCGGCCTCGCCGAAGAGGTGCTGAGCATCGCGCGCTCCGAACTGCCCGGGCTCGACGCCCGTATCGGCTACGTGGACGGCGAAGGGGACGAATTCCCGGCCCTGGAGGCCGTTCTCACCCATGTCGCCGCCGAGCGCGACGCGCGCGTCAACGCGGCGCACGAGGCCGGTGACCAGGAGGGACAGGACGCCGGAGCGGGTCCCGCCGCCGTCACCGTGCCGCTCTTGGCGGGTCCCGACAACGCCTTGCTGCGCCGCATCCGCCACGCGGTCATGAGCAGCGGCTCCGCCGCCGAGCTCACGGACGCGCTCGGCCCGCACCCGCTGCTCGCCGAGGCCCTGCACGTACGGCTCTCGGAGGCGGGCCTCGCCCGCGCCGACCGGGCCCGTCTGTTCACAGTCGCAACTGCCGCGGACGGCATCATCCTCGCGACGGTCGGCGGTGACGAGGCCGTCCAGGCCGCTGGGATCACCGGGATGCTGCTCTCCGCCCGGCTGGCCGTGCCGGTGATGGCCGCGGCGCTGGACGAGGACGGCGCCATAGCGCGTACGGCCGAGGAACTGCGCGAGTCCGGCTCGCGCCAACTGGCTCTCGCGCCCTATCTGATCGGCCCCGAGGTCGCGGCGGGCGTGCCCGGCACGGCGGCCGCCGAGGCGGACTGCGCCGCGGCGGAGGCGCTCGGCGCCTATGGGGCGGTCGGCAAGCTGGTGCTGGCCAAGTACGCGACGGTGCTGGGCATCCCGACGCAGCCGTCGGCCCAGGGCGCGCCGTACGCCGAAGCGCCCCGGCAGTAACAACAGCTTTCCCGCGCACAGCTTTCCCGCGCACGACACAGCGACCGACTGTGCCCGAAGGGCCCCACTTGGGGCCCTTCGGGCTGTCCGGCGTCCGTGCCGCGGCGGGGCTCAGCCGAGGATGACGCAGGAAGCCCCGGGCACGGGGATGGAGCCCGCGCGGGTCGGGGCGCCCGTGGACGGGTCGATGTCGAACCATGTGACGTCGCCGGTGCCCTCGTTCGCGGTGTAGAGGTGCCGGCCCGAGGGGTGGAGGGCCAGGTCCCAGGGGCGGCGGCCGCCGCAGTCGACTGTGTTGAGCAGGCCGGGGGCGTCGCCGGACTCGTCGAGGGCGAGGGTGGCGATGCTGTCGTGGCCGCGGTTGGCGACCCACATGAAGCGGCCGTCCGCCGCGACGGCCACCTCGGAGGGGAAGTTGACGGATTCGGTGTCCTGGGGCGCGACCGGTGTCGTGCCGATCGGCGTGAGGTCGCCCGTCTCCGCGTCCCAACTGCACGTCGTGAGCGTCGAGTCCAGCTCGTTGATGACGTACGCGCGGTGCCCGCGCGGGTGGAAGGCGAGGTGCCGGGGGCCGCTGCCCGCCCACAGCCGGGTCTCGTGGTGCACGACCGGCCGGCCGCCGGGCGCGTCGAGAGCGTAGACCCACACCGAGTCGGTGCCCAGGTCCACGCCGAGCGCCCAGCGGCCGGACGGGTCGGCGTGCACGCCGTGCGCGTGCGGGCCGCGCTGCCGGTCGGGCTCCGGGCCGCTGCCCTCGTGCTGGAGGACCGAGACCGGCTCGCCGAGTCGCCCGTCGGCGGCGATCGGGAGCGCGCTGACGCTGCCCGAGCGGTAGTTGGCGGTCAGCAGGTGACCGAGGGCGAGCGCGAGATGGGTGGGCGCGGCGCCCCCTACCGGCACCGGCGCACCGAGCGGCACGGGGCGGGCCGGGTCGGCGAGGGAGAGCGCGACGGCCGCGCCGTCGTCGGTCTGGCTGACCGAGTAGAGCACGTCCCCGCCGGGCGAGAGGGCGAGGAAGGCGGGGTTCTCGACGGCGTCGGTGGAGTGTACGGCCGTCAGCGCGCCCGTATCGGGGTCGACGTCGGCGACGGTGATCCCCAGCCCGCCGCCCGTGCTGAACGATCCGATGTACGCCCGCTGTTCCGTGCCGCCCACTGCGCCGCCTTCCGCCGCTTCTTCTGTTCTGACGGCCTGCATCCGTCACGGTCTGGACCGGTCCGTACCGGTTTACGTCCGTGCTGGTCAGAGCCCGTATCCGCGTCAGACGCTAACAGGGCGACCGGCGCGCGTACGCGCCGCGTGAGCTCGGGCGCCAACGCCCGCGCACACGCCCGCGCTTAATGGGGCCTCCACTGACGGAACGGGGCGCGCTCACGCCTCCGCGTACGGCGCGCGCAAGTGGCCGCGCAGCGGTGCGGCCAGGGAGGCGAGGGCGGCCTCCAGGTCGTGGAGGTGCGCGAGAGCCCGCTCCGCGCCGGGGTGGTGGGGTGCGCCGGCGAGCGCGGCGGCGGAGGACTCGGCCGGGGCGCCCGGCGCGACGAGGCTCTGCACGGCGGCTTCGACGCGCTGGCAGGCGGCGGTCAGCCGGGCGTCGTGCGAGGCGTCGGGGTCGGCGGCCACGGCGGCCAGGCCGCGTACCTGGCGGGCGCAGTCGTCGAGGGCCGCCATGACCTGCCGGGCCCGGCCCTTGCGGGCCCGCAGCGGGCTGATCGGGTGCAGCAGCGGGGCGAGGGAGACGCGGACGCGGCCGAGGAGCAGTTCGAGTTCGGCGGCGCGCGGCGCGGGGTCCGCGGCCTCGTCGCCCGCGAGCCGCCGGGCGGCGTCCGCCGCGCAGTGCCGTACGCACAGCAGGGCGCGCTGGATCCAGGCGTCGGTGGCGGTGTGGGTGGTGACGGGGAGCACCACGGCGACGGCCAGGGCCGCGCCGAGGGCGCCGACGGCGGTCTGTTCGAGCCGCAGGGTGAGCAGGCCGGGGTGGAGCACGCCGAGGAGGCCGTAGAGCAGTCCGGCCATCACCGTCACGAAGAAGATCATCCAGCTGTACGAGGGGCCCGCGCTGTAGAAGAGGCCGAAGACGCAGAGGGCGACGAGGACGGCGGTGGGGGCGGGCGCGCCGTGCAGCGGTACGGCGACGAGCAGGCCGACGGCGATGCCGGTGACGGTGCCCACCACGCGGCGGAAGCCCCGTACCAGGGTCTCGCCGCGCGACGCGGTGTTGACGAAGATCCACCAGGTGGTGCCGACGGCCCAGTACCAGCGCTCGTCGGAGACGAGCCGCCCGACGGCCAGCGCGAGGCCGCAGGCCACGGCGGCCTGGAACGCCTGGCGCGTGGTGTGCCGGGCCAGGCCGCGCGCGGGCAGCGGGGCGGGCACGGCCTGCGGCGGGGTGCGGCGCTCGATGGGCCAGACCCCGAAGCGGACGAGCGCGGCGGACACGACGGCCAGCGCCACGGAGGCGTAGATCTGCGGCAGCTGGTCCGGCACGGCGTGCAGGAACTGCGTGGCGAAGAACATCATGAAGCCGAAGATGCCGAGCGCGTGGCCGCGCGGGCCCCAGCGCCGGGCGTACACGCCGCAGAAGACGACCGCGAGGAACGCGGCGTCGCGCGCCAGGGGCTGGTCGTGCAGCGCGGCCGCCAGCGCGAGGACGGGGAAGCCGGCCGCCGGGAGCAATCCAGTGGTGACGGCCTGGCGGCGCACGCTGGAGTCGCCGACGGTGAAGAGCGCGAGCAGCGCGGCGAGGCCGCCGGCGACAGCCGCGGTGAGCGAGTGCCCCATGAGGTACGAGACGACGACGGCCAGGCCGATGCCGAGCACAGCACGGGCCGACGTACGCAGCCGCAGCAGCTCCGGGTCCGGAGCCACGAACACTCTCTTCAGCACAGCTATCCCGCCTCTCCCACGTCCTGATCGACTTGCTCGCATGAAAAAGGCGCCGCGGATATCCGCAGCGCCATCGGTGGGAACATCACACCATCTATGAGTCCTTTGGCTCAACCGCCGTTGTAAACACTGAGCCAATGGCACATTTCACCCCTCGCGTGACGAGCTTGGAGGAGGCCAACGGACCACAGGAGGGCACCCCGCCCCCACTGCCGACCCCCGTCCCGCCACTCCTGTGAATCCCAGCATCGGCGGTTTCCCAGGTCGCGGCGACCAGTTCGCGCATCCCTGGTACGCGGAGGTGCCGGGCGCGCAGGTCGGTGACGATGTTCCGGATCGACGGGCGGTCGCGGACCTCTCTCAGTGAGACGCACAGGGCCGACAACAGCTCGGCGGCGGTCTGCTCGGCCTTGCCCCACTGCCACAGCGCGGGTTCCCCTGCCCTGATCGGCAGCGCCATCGATGCCGTCGCCGGGATGCCCTCTACGCGCCGACTGACCGGGGAGGCCGTCAGCCCTCTCGTTCCATGGCCGCGATCAGTGCGTCCAGTAGACCCGGTGCGGCCTTTTGGAGGGCGGTGCGGCGGAGGCGGTGCCCGCGCGAAGGCCCGACCATGACCGGGTGGAAAACGCCCGCCTCGACCAGGATCTTGAAGTGGTGGGTCGCCGTGGACTTGTTCAGGCCCTCGTAGAGGTCCGAGCAGGGGGCTTCGGCGGCGGGGTCCACGGCCAGTCGGCGGACCATTTCCAGGCGTACGGGATCCGCGAGTGCGCGCAGCAGTTTCTGGACCGGGGCGACGGGCGGCAGCTGGTCGGAGGGGGTCTCCCAGGGCGGCATCAGACAACTCCAAGTTTGACGTGCATCGTACTTCTCCTTAGCATCCACGAAGTACGACACACATCATACTTCCCAGGAGTCCTTGTGCCGGCACTTCCCCCGGGGCGACGCCCCCAGCCATGGAGCTATGCGACCCTCCTCGTTCTTCTCATGCTCGGGCAGGCGACGTCCGCCATCCCCTCGCCGCTCTACTCCCTGTACGCCGCGAAATGGGACTACCCGCCCTTCCTCACCACCGTCATCTTCGCCGCGTACGGGGCTGTCGCGGTCGTCGCGATCCTCGCCTCCGGACCCCTGTCCGACCGGTACGGCCGTCGGCCCGTGCTTCTCGTCGCGATCCTGCTGCTGCTCGCCGGGCTGGCCGTCTTCGTCTTCGCCGCGGGTCCCGGACACCTCGTCGTGGCGCGGATGCTCAACGGCCTGGGGATCGGCGCGATCGTCGTCGTCGGCGGGGCCGCTCTGCTGGACGTGAGTCCCGAGCGGGCGGCCCGCAGCGGGACCCTCACCGCCATCGCGTTCAACGTCGGCATCGCCGCCGCCGCGCTCGGTACCGCGGGCCTAGCCCAGACCGGCTTCCATCCCCTGCTCCTGCCTTACCTCGCTGATGCGTTCATCGCCCTCGTCCTGTTCGTGCTCCTCCTGGTGATGCGGGAGCCGCACCCCTCGGCCGGGGCCGCGCCTCTGGGAATCCCTCGCCCGCACGTGCCCAAGGAGATCCGCGGACGCTTCGTCTTCGCCGTGATCGGCGCCGGTGCCGCCTGGGCCGTGCTCGGGGTCTGCTTCTCGCTGGAACCCTCCATCGCCGCCCACGCGGCGCATGTTGACGGACCGTTCTTCGGCGGTGTCGTCATCGCGGCCGTGACCCTGGCCGCCGCCTGCGCCCAGGTCGTCAGCGCGCGTCACCCGGCCCGTACGGTCGCGCTCGTCGGCGACACGGCGCTCGCCGTGCTCATGCTGGCCGGGGTGGCCGGCTTCGCGACCGGCAACGCCGGCGTCATCATCGTCACCGTCGCACTCCAGGGCGGCGCCTACGGGCTCGCCTTCGGCGGCTCCCTGCGCCACCTGACCGCTCACATTCCCGCCGAGCGGCGCGGAGCTGTCATGTCCATGTTCTACCTGCTCGCGTACGGCGCGCTCATCACGCCCACGCTCCTCGTAGGCATCGGCGCCACGGTCTGGAGCGACACCGTGATCTTCCCCGTCTTCTCTGTGCTCGCCGCCCTTCTCTGCGTCTCCGCCGTGGTCGTCGAGCGCGTACTGGGGCGTCGAGGAGGACAGTCCGCGGTGACGCCGGCGTCGACGGCTGAGGCGCCCCGGATGAGCGAGGTCGACTGACCGGCGACCTCGAAGCTGCCCGGCGCGCGGCGCCGGGCAGCTTGCGAAGCACGTCGTCGGTGCGGGTGGCACCCAGGGCGAGGCGGACGAGTGCCAGAGAATCCTGCGGGCCGTCCAGGCCGACATCGCGATACGGGTGGCCGACGTGCCGCGCGCCAGTCAGGACGCCGAGCGGCGGGGCGGCAGTGCTGGTCCGCCGCCCCGCCGCTCGGCTGAGTGTCAGGCGGCGTGGGGGCCGGGGGCGGCGCTGCCTTCGTACTGGTTGATGTTGGAGACGAGTTCGGTGAGGTCGGGGTCGGTGTCGTAACGGCGCTGGTGGAGGGCGGCGATCGTGTTGCCGATCTCGGGGTCGAGGTCGTCGGTGATGTCGAAGGAGACGAACTTGTCGACCAAGGGCAGCCCGATCTCGTCGGTGCGACGGTGGGCGTGGTGGATGAGGTACTCCCAGTAGCCCTCCAGGTCCGCTATCTGAAATGTGGCACCCCACTCATACGCGCCGCCGTGGTCGCGGCCGACGAGGAATGACTGGACGGAGGGGATGGCCTCGCCCTGGTAGCGCAGGCTGGCAAGGGCGTCTTCGAGCTGCTCCGGCGTCGTACCGGGCTTGAAAGTGAAGCGGACGCAGTGGTGAATCATCAGAGTGTTCCCTTTCGGTGTTTCTTTTTCGTCATCGAGGTCGTTGGTGTGCGCACGAGCTCGGCGGGTTGGGCCAGGCCAGGCAAGCCGAAAGAAGCCCCGCCGAGGCCGCCTCGGGCAGCACTGCGGTCCCGTCCACGTGGACGCCGCCGGGGGCCGGGCCCGAAGGAGGGGGTGAAGGGCCAGTGGCGAGAGGAACTGCCTGAGGACAATCCCCAGCGAGTTCGCTCGGACTTGAGTTGCTTGATCTCTGAGCGGGTCTGGATTCAGTACCGCGCACGCGGACCGTCCGCAGGCTTCAGCTCTCTGCCTGGGCGGCGAGGAAGCCCCGGTACCACTCCAGGGTCTGACTCAGGGTGGTCTCGATCAGGGTGGGCGCGACGCCGAACTCCTGCCGGAAGGCGGTGGAGTCCATGATCTGCGGCTCGGTGTGCTGGTAGAACAGCTCGGCGTAGGAGTTCATAAACGTCTCGTCGAACGGCCCGAAGGGGCGCGGCTCGTCCATCGCGACAATCTGGAGCGGGTGGCCGACCAGGTCGCCCAGCGTGGTGAAGATCTCGCGTGTCGTGCGGGCGGGGGCGGTGGGCAGGTGCCAGACCCGGCCGTCTCCTGAAGGGTTCTCGCCGAGTACGGCCAGGCCCCAGGCCACGTCGAGGATGTTGGTGTAGCTGTGCCTGAGGTCGATGTCGCCCAGCGCCAGAACCTCGCCGCCGGTGAGTGCGGCCGGGAAGACGGCCCCGCCCAGCGTGGAGTTCAGCACCCGGGGCCCGACGAAGTCCGCCGAGCGGCCCAGCGCGACCCTCGCGCGGCCCTCCTGGTGCGCGGCCAGGTAACGCTCGTCCAGTGCGGCACGCATCGTGCCCTTGGCCGTGGCCGCCCGCCACGGGGTGTCCTCCGTCATGACCTCGCCATGTGTCTCGCCGTACGGGTACAGCGTGTCCAGGACGACCAGGCGCGCGCCGGTACGCGCCACCGCACCCAGAACCGCCTCCTGGATGCCGGGCATGACGTCGATCTGGAGGTGATAGGCGACGTTGACGCAGTGGTAGACGACGTCCGCGCCCTCGATCGCGGCGAGTGCCCCGTTCACCGTTCCGACATCCCCGGTGAACCGCTCGACGCCGTCCAGCGGCTCGCCGGAACCGGTGCGGTCGACCAGCCGGACCGCGTGTCCGCGGCGCGCGAGCTCCAAGGCGACGGAGGTGCCCGCGGGGCCGGCTCCCAGAACGGTGTGGAGCGAACCCGGTGCTGCAGTCATGACGTGATCCCTTCGACAGAGGCGACGAAGCCCTTCGCTGTTATCGCCACACACTTAAGTTATACACCATAACTAAAGTTGCTTGCCGTAGCGGTCGGAGTTCCGGAGGGCGTACGCGTCTCCTCCGGGGTGGGATCCGCTGCTGCGGTGAGGCAGCGCCTGCCTCACGTCCACGGCGTGCACGGGCTCTACTGCCTGCTGCCTGCTGCCTGCTGCCTGCTGCCTGCTGCCTGCTGCGACGGGGCGGCCGGAACAAGGGATCACCCGACCAGGGACCCTGTCGGATCAGAATCGTCCTCGTGATGGATAGAGATTCGGATTCGCCTCCCGGAGTGGACGAAGGGCTGATCCGCAGGTCACACGCGTTCAGCAGCCCTCCCCCGATACGGAGCGCGAGAGAGTTTCGTTCTATCGCACGAGCGATACAGTGACGCATACGATATGAGCTGAACATGCAGTCCGGCGCGAACAACGACAGGAGGCGTGGAATGACAGTCCGTGCGGACAGTCCGCGTGCGCGGTACCGGGAGCAGACCCGCTCAGAAATCAAGGAAGTGGCCGTACGGCAGCTCGCCGCCGCCGGCGTCGAGGGTGTGGCGCTCCTGCGGATCGCGAAGGAGATCGGGCTGTCAGGCCCGGCGCTCTACCGCTACTTCGCCAGCCGCGACGACCTGCTGGCGGAGCTGGTGCTCGACGCCTACCAGGGAGCGGCCGCAGCCGTCCACGCGGTGGACACCGAAGGCGGTGGGCGGGCCGCGCTCCACGCCCTGACCAGCGCCTACAGGACGTGGGCCATCGCCCAGCCGCACCTGTACCTGCTCATCCAGGGCACCCCCGTGGCGGGTTTCACGGCGCCGGCCGAGACCGTACTGAAGGCGCGCTCCGTCCTGGGCCCTTTCCTGTCCGTCTTCACCCGGGGGCGGCCACTGGTCTCCGTGGACCCGCTCCTCACGCAGCTACAAGTGTGGCTGCGTGAGCAGCCCGAGGTGGCGGCCTGGGTCGAGCAGTGGACGGGCCAGGCCGCAGACGGTTCCGCCGCGGCCATCTCGCTGACCGGGGCCGTGATGACCTGGCCGCAGATGCACGGCACGGTCAGTCTGGAGATCACAGGTCAGTTCACCGGCATGGGACACGACCCCGCCACCCTGCTCGACGCCCAGACAGCGCTCCTGGCCGACACCTTCCAACTCCCCTGACCGGCAGGAAGCCTCCCCAGGCGGTCTCGTCCTCCACACGGGCGTCCAGGCAGCCCCGGGTGGAGGTGCGTACGCATCGTGGCCACACCCACGTAGCACTGACGGATTACTCCTGCTTCGCGCAGCACGTTGAAGTGGTAGGTGAGCGTGGAGATGGAGACCGGCACCTAGAACGTGCCGCGGCTCATGTCCTCGCCTTGAGGTTCCCCCGAGATGCGGAGTCCGTTGACAGCGGGTCAGATGGGACTCATGAGAGGACCTGTGACCATGGCTGCACCCCGGAAATACTCACT